>NZ_JAQZAB010000134.1:0-110184 GCF_028640915.1 Pseudomonas sp. B3G-3
GAATTCTTTTTCATGAAGATCAAGAGCGTCTTTCCCGGTATTCCGTGAAGAACCTTTTTTATGCCTGATGATTTAATCGATCAGGTGGGTGTCCGAAGACCATAACTAAAGTTTCCACTGGTCATTATTTCAATGGGCTCGACTATCTTTCAGTCTGTTCTTTTCAATACGAAATGTAGGAAAGTCAGGAGTAGTTATATATAACGAGCGACGTTCAATTTTTCCTTGTAGGGCAAATCCGTATTGTTTGTAAGGAACTTCTCGGGGCGATGCTGGCTCGGGGCGTGGCCATGCCACGGGCCAAATGACTGGGTTATGGTGTTTGCTTGAAAAACCAATAGCGGACTCTGGACTTACCCATGAAGAAAGTTTTGATCGTAGATGATCATCCCGTTACTCGGCTGGCTGTGCGCATGCTGATGGAGCGGCACGGTTTTGAAGTAGTTGCCGAGGCGGACAATGGCATGGATGCCCTGAAACTGTCTTATGAACATGTTCCAGACATCCTTATTCTTGATATTGGTATTCCCAAGCTCGATGGCCTGGAAGTTATCGCCAGGCTTTCGTCAAAAGCCATGTCGACCAAAGTGCTGGTATTGAGCCTGCAAGTACCTGGTCCTTTCTCCATGCGTTGCATGCAGGCCGGCGCGGCAGGTTATGTGTGCAAGCAGCAGGACATCACTGAATTGATCAGCGCCGTCAGGGCAGTCCTGGCTGGCTACAGTTATTTTCCCAACGAAGCCTTGCATACCCTGCGCTCGAGCCTGGGCATCGCCAGCGAGGAGGGCATGTTGTCCAGCCTGTCCGGGCGGGAGCTGATGGTCCTGAAGCAGCTTGCCGGAGGGCAGACCAACAAGGAGATTGCCGAGGGCCTGTGCCTAAGCAGCAAAACGGTGAGCACCTACAAGAGGCGGCTGCTGGGGAAACTCAACGCCCGCTCGCTGGTGGACCTGATCGAGTTTGCCAAGCGCCATCAGCTGGTATGAAGGTTGAGGGGCTACAACAAGGCTCGAGAGGGAAAAACAGCGGTTTCTGCGAGCCTCCATTGCGTTGTGGGCTTGCCGCTCTGTCGACGATGTTGGATCCATCGGCCGCGCATGGCCTGGTTTGAAAAACCGACTTGGAGTGTTAGCGGGTGTAACAAAAAAGCCTCCGTAAAAGGAGGCTTTTTGTTACTAAAGATCAAAGTCGTAATCGGCCAGTTGCTTTTGCAAGCGCCGCTCTTCCAGAAGGTTGTCGATGGTCCGGCGTTTGCTCAAGTTGGTCTTGGCCACCTCTACCACAGGCTCCGCATCTTCTGTTTCAACAGGGGTGAAGTCGTCTTCTACGTCCAGTTGTTCTTTACCAGTACTCATAAGGTTAACTCCAGGCTAAGACTGCCATTGGCGCTCCTTATATCGATATTCTCAGGACTGGTAAAAAAGATTTTTTCAATCGACCTATCATCAAAATCAATGATCGCTCAATCGTCAGAGGTCTTGTGCTTGTATTCGCACAGGTCCTCGATCCGGCAGCTGCCACAGCGTGGCTTGCGGGCCAGACACACGTAGCGGCCATGGAGGATCAGCCAGTGATGGGAGTCGAGCAGATACTCCTTGGGCACGAACTTCATCAGCTTTTTTTCGACTTCCACTACGTTCTTTCCGGGGGCCAGCCCTGTGCGGTTGCTGACCCGGAAGATGTGCGTATCGACGGCCATGGTCAGTTGGCGGAAGGCGGTATTGAGTACCACGTTGGCGGTCTTCCTGCCGACGCCTGGCAGGGCTTCGAGCTCTTCCCGAGTCTGCGGGACTTCGCTGTTGTGCCGCTCCACCAGCAGGCGGCAAGTCTCGATCACATTTTTGGCCTTGCTGTTGTACAGGCCAATGGTCTTGATGTACTCGGACAGGCCTTCGACGCCAAGCGCATAGATGGCGGCCGGCGTATTGGCCACCGGGAAGAGCTTGGCCGTCGCCTTGTTGACCCCGACATCGGTGGACTGGGCCGAAAGAATCACGGCAATCAGCAGCTCGAAGGGCGACGAATAGGCCAGTTCGGTTTTCGGTTCCGGATTGTCTTCGTGCAGCCTGCGGAAAATTTCCAGGCGTTTTGCAGCATTCATGGGTGAGTCATTTCCTTGAAGGCGATCGGTGTGAGGTCGCAGCAGCCCAGGCCTGCCGGGCGGCCAGCAGCAGCCCCAGCAGGATAAAACCGCCAGGTGCGAGTGTAAGCAGGTGCAGGCCGCCCTGGGCGGACAGAACCCAGCCTGGCCAGTCGACGTCGTTCATCCCCAGCAGCCATTGCAGATGATTGCCGAGGGTGCCACTGCCGAAGGCTTCGCGCAGCGCGCCCAGGATAACCAGCAGCAGGCAGAACAGGCCGGCAAAACGCACGCGCACGGGGCGCTGGAAAAAATCCTGGTACTCCAGCACGACGCATTGCACGGCAATCAGGCCCAGGTAAAGGGCCAACTGTTGTTGCAGTTCGAATGCCCAGGCCTGCGCGGCCAGCATGGCACAACTGGTGAGGGTGGTGCTGAGCAGGATACTGGCGCCCAGGCGGCCCTGACCAGCCAGGCGTGGGCGCAGGGCATTCATGCACAGGCCGAACACGCCGCTCACGCAGAGAAACACCAGGGCCAGGCCCAGGGCCTTGACCAGGGAGTCGCTGGCACCGATCAGCGGCGCCAGCATCAGGGCGTTCTGCAGGGTCGAGGATTTATTCATGGGCGGGACTTCCCAGCAGTTGTTCGCGATGCTCGTCGAAGTAACGCAGGCTGTCGTGAATCCCCTCGACCACCGCCCGTGAGGTGATGGTGGCTCCGGCCATCTGGTCGAATTGGCCATTGTCCTTTTTCAGCGCCCAGCCGGCGTCGGCCGGGTCGCCTACGGATTTGCCGATAAAACCCTGCAGCCAGGCATTCGGGCGTTCGGCGATACGCGCGCCCAGCCTGGGCGTTTCCGAGTGCCTGAGGGCCTTGCTGCCCAGCAGTTTGCCGTTGGCGGCGATACCGATCAGCAACTCGATCGGGCCGCCATAACCGCTGACCTGGCTGCGCAGCAGCACGGCGCTGGGCTGGCCGTTGCGAGTGGCGCGATAACCGCCAAGCAGGGTGCTGTGGCTGAGTGGGATGTTATCGACGGCCAGGGGCTGATCCAGCGGCTGATTGTCGTAGCTGTCGGCGGGCAGGATATCCAGCAGGTTGCGTGCCTGGATGGCGCGTTGTTCGCGCTCGATGCGGGGGGCGGTGGCCTGATGGACGAAGAAAGTGCCGGCGGCACCGACAGCCGCCAGCAATACCAACACCCCCAGAGTCATCGCGCGGTTCATGGCAGGGAAGGCTCGGGAGGCGGAGCAGCCAGGCGCTCCAGGGCGGGGACGACGAGGTTCATTAGCAGTACCGCGAAGGCAACGCCGTCCGGGTAACCGCCCCAGGTCCGGATCAGGTAGGTCAGCAGCCCGACCCCAACCCCGAACAACAGGCGTGCCTTTGCGCTCTTGGGCCCGGAGACTGGCTCGGTGACGATGAAAAAGGCGCCCAGCATGGTTGCGCCGGTCAGCAGGTGGAAGAACGGCGAGCCGTGGGAGTCCGACCCGGAGCCGTTCCAGCACAACAGGCTGATGATGAATAGGCTGCCGAGCATGCCGGCCGGTGCGTGCCAGCTGAACACCCGTTGCTGCAGCAAAAAGGCGCCACCGGCGAGAAAGGCCAGGTTGACCCATTCCACGCCCTTGCCGCCGAAATGGCCGAAGGCGGCGTTGCCGGCGAACAGTTCGTCGATGGTCAGGCTCTTGTTGATGCGCAGGCTGTCGAGTGCCGTGGCCTGGGCCCAGGCATCGGGTGCGCCGCTGTCGGAGGCTATGCCGAAGATCTGCTGCAGGCCGCCCAGCAGGTCCAGGCCATGGGAGACCGGCCAATGAGTCATCTGCTGCGGGAAAGAGACGAGTGCCAGGGCGTAACCGAGCATCGCCGGGTTGAACGGATTCTTGCCGACGCCGCCATACAGGTGTTTTCCGAACAGCAGAGCGCAGGCCGTCGCACTGACCGTCAGCCACCACGGGCAGTACGGCGGCAAGGCCAGGGCCAGCAGGGTGGCACTGACCAGGGCGCTACCGTCGCCAAGAAAGGGGCGCAACGGCCACTGGCGCAATCGGAGTACCGCGGCTTCGACGGCAAGGGCGGTGGCACAGGCCAGCAGCAGGTTGATCAGAATTCCCCAGCCAAACAGCCAGAACAGCGCCAGCAGCCCCGGCAGGGTCGCCACCAGCACACGCTTCATGGCTTGTTGCAGGCGTTCGTCCGGTTGCTCAAGGGGCGTCATGGGCTTGTACCTGGCGCTCGGCTTCGGCCAGCCGCTCGCGGGCCTTGGCCAATAGTGGCGGCGGGGTGTCGCCGTGGCGTTCCAGTTTGCTGACTTCTGCTCGAGCGTAAGCCAGTTCGGTTTTCAGTTGCCGCAGGCGGGCGTCGATCGGGCGCTTCTCGACCCGTACCAGATTGGGGGCCGGTTTTCCGCTGGCTTCTTCAGCCGCGTGCAAGGCCTGTTCTGCGTCTTTCAGTGCCTGCTCCAGGCTGGCCAGCTGTTCGGCAGGCGCCTGGTTGTCCTGGGCCTTTTTCAGTTCGGCGCGGCGCATCGCCAGCTGGATTTTTGCGCGCTTGAGTTCGGCGTCTTTGGCGGGCGGCGGTGAGGCTGCGGGAGCGACAGTGCTTTCGGCAGCGCTTTCGAGTTGGGCGAGGGCTTGCTCGGCGGCCTCGAACTGGCGCTGCAGGACGATCAGTTGCGACTGTTGCTCGAAGGTCGGCGGATGGCCGAAGGCTTTCAGCGATTTGTTCAACTGGGCCCGGCTCATCGCCAGATCGATCTTGGCTTTTTTCACTGCGGCATCGGCGGCCGCCGCCTTTTGCGCGCGTACCCGCTCGATAGCCGCCTGCACCGGGTTGAGGGTGGTTTCGCTGGGCTGCGCGGCACGTTGCGCGCGGGCGGCACGTTCGGCCTGCTTGTGCTGTTCTTCGCGTTGCAGCCGGGCATTGCGGCGCTCGAAGCGCTGGCGCGCGTGATCGCGTTTGGCGGTCCGGGCGCGCAGTTCTTCGAGGCTGGTGGCCAGGCCACCGACGATCGGCAATACATCATTCAGCGGCAGCGGGTGCATCTCGATGCAGTCCACCGGGCACGGTGCCACACAGAGATCGCAGCCGGTGCATTCGTCGATCAGCACCGTGTGCATCTGCTTGGCCGCGCCGACTATGGCATCCACGGGGCAGGCCTGGATGCACTTGGTGCAGCCGATGCATTCGGCTTCGCGGATAAAGGCCACCTGGGCCGGCGCCGGGCCGCGGCTGATGTCCAGTTCCACGACCGGGACATTCAGCAACCTGGCCAGGCCGGCGATGGTTTCGTCGCCACCGGGCGGGCACTTGTTGATCGCCTCGCCGTTGGCGATGCCTTCGGCGTAGGGCTTGCATCCGGGATGGCCGCACTTGCCGCATTGGGTCTGCGGCAGCAGGGCGTCGATGCGTTGAATCAGACTCATGGGTTGAGCAGTCCGTTGAAACCGAGAAATGCCACGGCCATCAGGCCGGCGCTGATCAGGTCGATCGGCAGGCCGCGAAAGGGCAGGGGCACATCGTTGTTGAGAATGCGCTGGTGCAGGTCGCTGAACAGGCTCAGCACCAGCCAGAAACCGAGGCCCGCGCCCAGGCCCAGGGCGAGGCTATGACCGATTCCCCGATTGGCCTGGACCGCCAGCAGCAACGCGCCGAGCACGCCGGCATTGCCCAGCAGCAGCGGCCAGAGACCGTCGAACGACAGCCCGGGCAGCATCCGGGTCAGCAGCTTGAGCAGCGGGGCGATCAGCAGCACGCCTAGCGGCAGGAACACGAACAGTTGCAGCGCGGTCAGGCCCAGCGGCACCAGCAGCACCTGATAGAGCCCATAGCCCAGCAGGCTGCAGAGCAGCATCAGGCAACTGGTGGCGATCCCCAGGGCATGGATCCGCCGCCGTGCCACCTGCGGCTCGGCACTGGCCTGCAACAGCGGATCGACGCCCAGCGGCCACTGCAACACGAAGTTGTTGATCAGGGCAGCGCTGATGAGCGTGAGGACAATCTCGGTCATGTTCGTGGCCGGTGAGGGCGGGCGGATACCTGAAGACTAGGCAATTATCCGGCAAGGGCGCAGGCCCATCCAGATATGAAAATCCCCCCGCCACGCAGCTGCGCGACGGGGGGATCGATCCCGCGGGCGGATTTACTTGATCCGCTGACCCGGCTTGGCGCCGCTGTCCGGGCTCAGCAGGTAGATCTCTTCGCCGCCAGGGCCGGCCGCCATCACCATGCCTTCGGAAATGCCGAATTTCATTTTCCGTGGCTTGAGGTTGGCGATCATCATGGTCAGGCGCCCGTCGAGCTTGGACGGATCCGGGTAGGCGCTCTTGATGCCGGAGAACACATTGCGTTGCTCGTCACCGATATCCAGGGTCAGGCGCAGCAGCTTGTCGGCGCCTTCCACGTGCTCGGCCTTGACGATCAGGGCCACGCGCAGGTCGACGGCGGCGAAAGTGTCGAAGTCGATTTCCGGCGACAGCGGATCCTTGGCCAGCTCGCCGTTGCCCGCAGGCTTGGTTTCACCGGTATCGGTCTGGCTGGCGGTCAGGTCTTCTTTCGAGGCGTCGGTCATGGCTTGTACTTTCACTGGGTCGATCCGCGTCATCAGCGGCTTGAATTCGTTCAACTGATGGTTGCTCAGCAGGTTCAGGTGATCGTTCCAGGTCAGCGGGGCGACGTTGAGGAACGCCTCGGCGTCGGCGGCCAGCAGCGGCAGCACCGGCTTGAGGAAGATCACCAGCTGGCGGAACAGGTTGACGCCGGTGGCGCAGATGGCCTGGACCTCATCCTGCTTGCCTTCCTGCTTGTTCAACGACCATGGCGCCTTGTCGGCGATCCAGGCGTTGGCGCGGTCGGCCAGGGCCATGGTTTCACGCATGGCGCGGGCGAAGTCGCGGGCCTCGTAGGCGTCGGCGATGCTTGGCGCGGCTGCGAGGAAGGCGTCGGTCAGCTCCGGCGCGGCGTTCTGGTCCACCAGCACACCGGCGTTGCCTTTGTGGATGAAGCCGGCGCAACGGCTGGCGATGTTCACCACCTTGCCCACCAGGTCGGAGTTGACCTTCTGCACGAAGTCTTCGAGGTTCAGGTCCAGGTCGTCGACGCCACGGCCCAGCTTGGCCGCGTAGTAGTAGCGCAGGTATTCCGGCGACAGGTGGTCGAGGTAGGTCCGGGCCTTGATGAAGGTGCCGCGGGACTTGGACATCTTCTGGCCGTTGACGGTCAGGTAGCCGTGCACGTTGATGCCGGTCGGCTTGCGGTAGCCGGCGCCTTCGAGCATGGCTGGCCAGAACAGCGCGTGGAAGTTGACGATGTCCTTGCCGATGAAGTGGTACAGCTCGGCCGTCGAGTCCTTGCCCCAGAACGCGTCGAAGTCCAGCTCCGGCGTGCGGTTGCACAGGTTCTTGAAGCTGGCCATGTAGCCGATCGGCGCGTCCAGCCAGACGTAGAAGTACTTGCCTGGCTCGTCAGGAATCTCGAAGCCGAAATACGGCGCATCGCGGGAGATGTCCCACTGCTGCAGGCCGACATCCAGCCATTCGGCGATCTTGTTCGCCACGGCGTCCTGCAGGGTGCCGCTGCGGGTCCACTCCTGCAGCATCTGCTGGAAGTCCGGCAGCTTGAAGAAGAAGTGCTGGGAATCCTTGAGCACCGGGGTGGCGCCGGAAATCGCCGACTTCGGATCCTTCAGGTCGGTCGGGGCGTAGGTGGCGCCGCATTTTTCGCAGTTGTCGCCGTACTGGTCCTCGGTGCCGCATTTCGGGCAGGTGCCCTTGATGAAGCGGTCGGCCAGGAACATTTGTTTTTCCGGGTCGAAATACTGAGTGATCGAGCGCGTGGCGATGTGCCCGGCGTCGCGCAGCTTCAGGTAGATCTGGCTCGACAACTCACGGTTTTCTTCGGCGTGGGTCGAGTGGAAGTTGTCGAAGTCCACCAGGAAGTCGGCAAAGTCGGCGCTGTGTTCAGCCTGGACGTTGGCGATCAGTTGTTCCGGGGTGATGCCTTCCTTTTCCGCGCGCAGCATGATGGCCGAGCCGTGAGCGTCGTCGGCGCAGACATAGATGCATTGGTTGCCGCGGTGCTTCTGGAAGCGCACCCACATATCGGTCTGGATATATTCCAGCATATGGCCGAGGTGGATCGAACCATTGGCATAGGGCAGGGCGCTGGTGACGAGGATCTTGCGTGGCTCGGACATGGGGCTCGGCTACTTGATGAAACGGAGGTCGGCCACTATAAAGCGCCGAGAAATATATTTCACCCCGTGAGCCCGGTTTTCCACGGCCGTCTTAGCCATCGGCGAGCGTGCTATATGATGCTTTGGCATCCCGCCCACGCCACGGAACAGGTAGGATAGCCGCCTGATTTTCCCGTCTTGTTATCGGAGTTGCCCATGAGCGCCGTCAATCGCGCAGCGGTGGAAGCCGTTCTTCGCCAATACACCGACCCTTACCTGAACCAGGACCCGGTCAGCGCCGGTTGTGTCCGTTCCATCGACATCCAGGGCGACGAGGTGCGTGTCGAACTGGAGATCGGTTATGCCGCCGGTCTGTTCAAGAGCGGCTGGGCCCAGTTGCTGAAGCTGGCCATCGAGAACATGGACGGCGTGGTCGTCGCTCGCGTCAATGTCACCAGCGTGATTGCCGCGCACAAGGCCCAGGCACAGATTCCGGGCCTGGCCAACGTCAAGAACGTGGTGGCGGTGGCGTCCGGCAAGGGTGGCGTGGGCAAGTCCACCACCGCGGCCAACCTGGCCCTGGCGTTGGCCCGCGAAGGCGCCAAGGTAGGGATTCTCGATGCCGACATCTATGGCCCGAGCCAGGGCATCATGTTCGGCATCGCCGAGGGCACCCGGCCGCAGGTCAAGGACCAGAAATGGTTCGTGCCGATCAAGTCCCACGGGGTCGAGGTCATGTCCATGGCTTTCCTGACCGATGACAACACGCCGATGGTCTGGCGCGGGCCGATGGTCTCCGGCGCCCTGCTGCAACTGGTGACCCAGACCGCCTGGGGCGACCTGGACTACCTGGTGATCGACATGCCGCCAGGCACCGGCGATATCCAGCTGACCCTGGCGCAGAAGGTCCCGGTGGCTGGCGCAGTCATCGTCACCACCCCGCAGGACCTGGCGCTGCTGGACGCGCGCAAGGGCGTGGAGATGTTCCGCAAGGTCAACATCCCGGTGCTGGGCGTGGTGGAAAACATGGCGGTGCACATCTGCTCCAACTGCGGCCACGCCGAGCACCTGTTTGGCGAAGGCGGTGGCGAGAAGCTGGCGACCCAATATGGCGTCGAACTGCTGGCCTCGCTGCCGCTGTCGATGCTGATTCGCGAGCAGGCCGATGGCGGCAAGCCGACCGTGATCGCCGAGCCGGAAAGCCAGATCGCCATGGTCTACCAGGAACTGGCCCGCCATGTCGGCGCGCGCATCGTGCTGCAGGAAGCAGCGGCGCCGGCAATGCCGAACATTACCGTCAGCGACGACTGAGCCGGTTGGGCCAACAAAAAAGCCCGGTGCAGTGCACCGGGCTTTTTTATGGGTGTTTATGGGCGGGGTTCAGATCCGCAGGCCGCCGTCCAGCTCGAGGATCCGGCCGGTGTAATAGTCGTTCTCGAAGATATAGGCCGCCGAGTGAGCGATTTCTTCCGGCTTGCCCATGCGCTTGAGCGGGATGCCGGAGGTCATTTTCTCCAGGGCTTCGGGTTTCATGCCCAGGGTCATTTCGGTTTCGATGAAGCCCGGTGCGATGCCGGCCACGCGAATGCCGTAGCGCGCCAGCTCCTTGGCCCAGGTCACGGTCGCTGCGGCGACCCCGGCCTTGGCGGCGGAGTAGTTGGTCTGGCCTATATTGCCGGCACGGGAGATCGAGGAAATATTGATGATCGCGCCGCTGGTTTTCAGCTCGATCATCTTCGCCGCGACTTCGCGGGTGCAGAGGAATACGCCGGTGAGGTTGACGTCGATCACCGACTGCCATTGGGCCAGGCTCATCTTGGTCATTTCGCCGTCCTTGACCTTGAGCAGCAGGCCGTCGCGCAGGATGCCGGCGTTATTGATCAGGCCGTGAATGGCGCCGAAGTCTGCGGCGACCTGGGCGACCATGTGTTCCACCTGCTCTTCATTGGCGACGTTGCACAGGTAGGCGCGGGCCTCGACTCCCGCGGCCTGGCAGGCGGCAACGGCCTGGTCGAGCTTTTCCTGGTTCAGGTCGACCAGCGCCAGCCTGGTGCCTTTGCTGGCGAAATACTCCGCCATGGAGCGGCCCAGACCCTGGCAACCGCCGGTGATAATGATTACTTTGTCATTGAGTTGCATTCGCATGCTCCGAAAGCAGAACTGGAGTGGTGTCCTTTAAGGCGCCTCTCTTGTGCGTCGGGCATGGCCTGGCTGCAGATTGAGAATTGCCCCGATGGCGTCGCTGGAACTTTGCTCCAGACGCCCGTCCGTTTTAGACGGATTCTATATAAGGAGTCATAAATTGAGCGTTGAAGCTGCGAAGCATGCACGAGAATTACTGCTCAAGGAATACCGTGGCGTGCTGTCGACGCACTCCAAGGCGATGCCGGGTTTTCCCTTTGGCTCGGTGGTTCCTTATTGCCTGGATGAGCAGGGGCGGCCACTGATCCTGATCAGCCGTATTGCCCAGCACACCCACAACCTGCAGAAGGATCCCAAGTGTTCGCTGCTGGTGGGCGAGCGCGACGCCGAGGACGTCCAGGCGGTGGGACGCCTGACCTATCTGGCCGAAGCCGAAAAGCTCGAGGACGCCGCGGCGATCGAGGAGGCCGCCGAACGCTACTACCGATATTTCCCGGAGTCGCAGAATTACCACAAGGCCCACGATTTCGATTTCTGGCTGCTCAAGCCGGTGCGTCATCGCTACATCGGCGGCTTTGGCGCGATCCACTGGATCGACCAGGTAACGCTGGCCAACCCGTTTGCCGGCAAGGCCGAGCTGAGCATGGTCGAACACATGAACAGCGATCACGCCAAGGCCATCGCCCATTACGTCGACCTGGCCGGGTTGCCGAAAACCGCGGCGGCGCAACTGGCCGGCATCGATACCGAAGGCATGCACCTGCGGATCGGCCAGGGGTTGTACTGGCTGCCGTTCCCCAGCCCTTGTAATACGCCGACACAAGTGCGCGAGGCCTTGGTTTTTCTGGCTCACGCCGAGCAATGGCCGAAAAATGCCGGGGCCGAGGCTTGAATTCACGAATTGCCGACGTCATCTAGGGTCTACTGGAAGGCATTCTTCCGTAGAGGAAACCATTTGATGCGCCCTTTTCTGTTGCTCTTTCTGCTGTTCCCGGTGCTAGAGCTGTTCGTATTCGTCAAAGTCAGCGGTGCGATCGGGTTTTTCCCGGCGTTGCTGCTGATCATCCTGGGCTCGATGCTGGGTGTGCTGGTCCTGCGCGTCGCGGGGCTGGCCACGGCATTGCGTGCCCGTGAAAGCCTGAACCGCGGCGAGCTGCCGGCCCAGACCATGCTCGAAGGCCTGATGCTGGCCCTGGCGGGCGGCCTGTTGATCCTGCCTGGCTTCATCAGTGACGTATTCGGCCTGTTCATGCTGTTGCCGATCACCCGTCGCCTGCTGGCCAACAAGATGCGCCAGCGTGCCGAAGAACAGGCCATTCGTCAGCGTGCCTTTGCCGACGATATGCAGGCCGCCCGTGGCGGACCCGCGCCGCAGCGCCCTCTGGGCCGCGAGCCGAATGTGATCGAAGGCGAGTTCGAGCACCGCGATTCCTGAGTCTCTCAATGATCGACACGGCACCTTCGGGTGCCGTGTTCGTTTTGCCCGGCTGAAAATCTAAAAAATTTCACTGGGCAGCCCTTGTAATAAGCATATGCGCCCACATGTATCGGTCACCGCAAGGTTTCTGGTGGCAACACCAGACAGACTTCCGCGTCTCGCTCGTCGAGCCGCAACCGGCCACGCCGGATTTGTTAACCCGCCGGTAACGACACCGGCCGCTGAAAACCATAATTAGGAGAGATCGACAATGAAGCTTCGTCCTCTGCATGACCGCGTCGTCATCCGTCGCAGCGAAGAAGAATCGAAAACCGCTGGCGGTATCGTTCTGCCAGGTTCGGCCGCTGAAAAACCTAACCGTGGCGAAATCGTCGCTGTAGGTACCGGTCGTATCCTCGACAACGGTGAAGTACGTGCGCTGGCCGTGAAAGTGGGTGACAAGGTTGTGTTCGGCCCTTACTCCGGCAGCAACACTGTGAAAGTAGACGGCGAAGACCTGCTGGTAATGGCTGAGAACGAAATTCTCGCCGTTATCGAAGGCTGATTACCCGCTCATTTTCCCGTTACTACAAAGTATTTAAGGAATATCGATCATGGCTGCTAAAGAAGTTAAATTCGGCGACTCCGCCCGCAAGAAAATGCTCACCGGCGTTAACGTCCTGGCTGACGCGGTAAAAGCGACCCTGGGCCCGAAAGGCCGTAACGTGATCATCGAGAAGAGCTTCGGCGCTCCGACCATCACCAAGGACGGCGTTTCCGTCGCCAAGGAAATCGAGCTGAAAGATCGCTTCGAAAACATGGGCGCGCAGCTGGTAAAAGACGTTGCTTCCCGTGCCAACGATGACGCCGGCGACGGTACCACCACCGCTACCGTACTGGCTCAGTCGATCGTCAACGAAGGCCTGAAAGCCGTCGCTGCCGGCATGAACCCGATGGACCTGAAGCGCGGCATCGACAAGGCGACCATCGCCATCGTCAAAGAGCTCAAAGGTCTGTCCAAGCCATGCGCCGATTCCAAGGCGATCGCTCAGGTCGGCACCATCTCCGCCAACTCCGACAACTCCATCGGCGACATCATTGCCGAAGCCATGGAAAAAGTCGGTAAAGAAGGCGTGATCACCGTTGAAGAAGGCTCGGGCCTGGAAAACGAACTGTCTGTCGTTGAAGGCATGCAGTTCGACCGTGGCTACCTGTCCCCTTACTTCATCAACAAGCCGGACACCATGGTCGCCGAGCTGGACGGCCCGCTGATCCTGCTGGTGGACAAGAAGATCTCCAACATCCGCGAAATGCTGCCAGTGCTGGAAGCCGTTGCCAAAGCCGGCCGCCCACTGCTGATCGTGGCTGAAGACGTTGAAGGCGAAGCCCTGGCGACTCTGGTTGTGAACAACATGCGTGGCATCGTCAAAGTCGCTGCCGTCAAGGCACCAGGCTTCGGCGACCGTCGCAAGGCCATGCTGCAGGACATCGCCGTCCTGACCGGCGGTACCGTTATCTCCGAAGAGATCGGCCTGAGCCTGGAAAGCACCACCCTGGAGCACCTGGGTAACGCCAAGCGCGTGATCCTGTCCAAAGAAAACACCACCATCATCGACGGTGCTGGCGTTGAAGCGGACATCCAGGCTCGCGTGACCCAAATCCGTCAACAAGTGGCCGACACTTCGTCCGACTACGACCGTGAAAAACTGCAAGAGCGTCTGGCCAAGCTGTCCGGCGGCGTTGCGGTGATCAAGGTTGGCGCCGGTTCCGAAGTTGAAATGAAAGAGAAGAAAGCCCGCGTTGAAGACGCCCTGCACGCTACCCGTGCAGCCGTTGAAGAAGGCGTGGTGCCTGGCGGTGGCGTAGCCCTGATCCGTGCTCTGCAATCGATCAGCGGCCTGAAAGGCGACAACGCCGACCAGGACGTGGGTATCGCTGTTCTGCGTCGCGCTGTCGAAGCGCCTCTGCGCCAGATCGTTGCCAACTCCGGCGACGAGCCAAGCGTAGTGGTCGACAAGGTCAAGCAGGGTTCGGGTAACTACGGTTACAACGCTGCTACCAGCGAATACGGCGACATGATCGAAATGGGCATCCTGGACCCAACCAAGGTGACCCGTTCGGCGCTGCAAGCGGCATCCTCCATCGGCGGTCTGATCCTGACCACCGAAGCGGCTGTTGCTGAAATCGCTGAAGACAAGCCTGCAGCTGGCGGCATGCCAGACATGGGCGGCATGGGTGGCATGGGCGGCATGATGTAAGCCAGCCTTACCCCGTACGAAAAAGCCCCGCCAGCGAAAGCCGGCGGGGCTTTTTTATGGGCGGGATATTTTGCTGCCGGTGCGCTTGTTATCGCGAGCAAGCTCGCTCCTACAAAGAGTGCATGGTTCTGTAGAAGCGAGCTTGCTCGCGAAAAGACCTCAGGCGTTGACCGCTTCGGCCTCCACCACCGGTTCAACCTTGGCTGCCGGTCGATAGAGAATGAAGTAGTACGCCCCCAGGCAGATCAGCCAGCAGAAGATCGCGGTCCAGACGTTGTGGGAGAAGAAGTGCGCACCCTGCAGCATGCGCCCGACCGAGAACACCGTACCGAGGGCAAAGGCGAACACCAGCGCCTTGCGCGCCAGGCGTGGGCGGCGGTCACGCAGGACAAAAAACAGCGCGAACAGGGTGAAACCGGTGGCGGCATGGCCGCCTGGCCAGCAGCGACCGGGCTTGTCGGTCGCTGGCCGGGGGCTGAGCAGTTCGCTGTAGGTTTCCTTGCCGCCGAACTCCTTCAGGCTCCACGGGCACTGCACGGCGGTGACCGCCTTGACCGGGGTGACGAACGCGGTGGCCAGGCCCAGGGACAGCACCAGGCAACCCAGTTCGCGCTTGAACGGCTTGAGACGCGGGACGAAGAAGGCGCCGATGAAGCCGACGATGGCCAGCACCGAAAAGACGATGACCGCCTGCTTGGCCCGGTCATGCAGGATATTTTCCAGGAAATAACTGTGGCCGCCGATGAAACCGCCAGCGGCGGGGTCATAAAAGTAATGGGCCAGGTCCATGTCCAGGGAGGTCAGTTCAAGCAGCAGCAAGCTGACGGCAGCCAGGGCGGGAACGCCCAGGCAGATCCACCAGTTCAGCGCTCTGGAGGCGGGGCGGGCGAGGGTCGGAGCCATGGAAAGTCCTTCGAGGGAAGCGTTGCGGTCGCGGGTTCCCGCGGAGTCTGGAGCCGCCCTTGTCGTCGGCGTGTGAACCCTGGGTGAAAAACTCGTCAAGGCCCTGGAACCCTGCGGCGGCGTTCGCCGCGGGAGATTGAACAACCCTAGCCGTCAGCCACGCTTGGCCTTAAGCTGCGCGAGCCAAGACGGCCGTAACTGTGTGCGGAGAGAGTGCCCATGCGAATTCTACTGGTTGAAGACAACCGCGATATTCTGGCCAACCTGGCCGACTACCTGGGGCTTAAAGGCTACACCGTGGACTGCGCCCAGGACGGTCTGTCGGGCCTGCACCTGGCCGCCACCGAACATTACGACCTGATCGTGCTCGACATCATGCTGCCGGGGATCGATGGCTACACCCTGTGCAAGCGCCTGCGCGAGGATGCCCGCCGCGATACGCCGGTGATCATGCTCACTGCCCGCGACCAACTGGACGATCGCCTGCAAGGCTTCAAGTCCGGGGCCGACGATTACCTGGTCAAGCCCTTCGCCTTGTCCGAGCTGGCCGCGCGGGTCGAGGCAGTCATGCGCCGCACCCAGGGCGGCGGGCGCCGGGCCCTGCAGGTCGGAGACCTGAGTTATGACCTCGACACCCTGGAAGTCACCCGCGAAGGGCGCCTGCTCAAGCTCAACCCGGTGGGGCTCAAGTTGCTGGCGGTGCTGATGCAGAAGAGCCCGCATGTGCTGCGCCGGGAAATTCTCGAAGAAGCGCTGTGGGGCGACGACTGCCCGGACAGCGACAGCCTGCGCAGCCACGTCCACCAATTGCGCCAGGTGATCGACAAGCCGTTCGGCAAACCGTTGCTGCATACCGTGCACGGTGTCGGTTACCGCCTGGCCGAGGGTCGTGATGGAGTTTAAGCAAAGCCTTTCCCAGCGGATCATCATCGCCTTTGCGCTGATGAGTGCGCTGGTCGCTGGAGCCTTCGCCCTGGGTATCGTGGCGACGGTGCACCTGGTGGAAGAGAAGCTGATTTCCGCGGGCCTGGGGGGCGACCTTCAGCGTCTGCTGTTGATGGACAACGTTTCCGACTGGAGCCACCGTCCCGAGCCGGACCAGCTGTTTTACTTCAGCGGCGGGCGCGGCGACTTCGAGCTGCCCAAGGATCTGCGGCACCTGGATCCGGGGTTTCATGAGGTATTCCGCGAACAGCTGTCGTACCACGCCATGGTCGAAGTGGTCGACGGTCGGCGCTACGTGCTGCTGCAGGATCAGAGCGATTTCGAAGAGCGCGAACGGGTGCTCTTCGCGGTGGTGCTGGTGGGCTTCGTGCTGAGCCTGGCCTTGGCGGTGTTCCTTGGCTGGGTGCTGGCGCGCCGGGTCATGGCGCCGGTGGTGAGGCTGGCGCGTCAGGTGCGGCATCGCGACCAGCTGTTGGGGCTGGCGCCGCCGTTGGCACCGGACTACGCGGCCGACGAAGTCGGGGAGTTGGCGGTGGCCTTCGACGCCACCCTGGGGCGTCTGCGTCAGGCCCTGAACCGCGAGCGCCTGTTCACCAGCGATGTCAGTCACGAACTGCGTACGCCGCTGATGGTACTGGCCAGCTCCTGTGAGCTGTTGCTGGAAAACCCGGCGATCGATCAGCGCGGTCGGGCCCAGGTCGAGCGCATCGCCCGGGCATGCGGCGAGATGCGCGAGCTGGTGCAGACCTTCCTGATGCTGGCCCGCGCCCAGCGCGAAGACGGCGGCATGTCGCCCCAGGCGACCTTGAGCCAGGTGGCCGAGGACCTGGTAGGGCTGTGGGGCGGACCGATCCGGCAAAAGGGCCTCGAGCTGATCTTCGACGCCGGCCAACCGCTGGACACCCGCTATAACGCCACCTTCCTGCACGCGGTGATGGGCAACCTGCTGCGCAATGCCTTGCACTACACCGAGCAGGGCTTCATTCGCTTGAGCCTGGAACCCCGCGGTTTTGTGGTCGAGGACAGCGGTGTCGGCATTCCCGAGGAGAAACGCGAGGCGATGTTCGAGCCCTTCGTGCGCGGCAACGAGAAGCGCGGCGAGGGTCTGGGCCTGGGCTTGTCGCTGGTGCAGCGGATCTGCGAGGACCAGGGCTGGAGCGTCAGCCTCAGCACCATGGAGCCCAACGGTTGCCGGTTTCATGTCGAGTTGAACCGTCGCGCGGCATGACGGGTCTCTATGGCTTCAGCGTGGGCCGTCAGGTCGGGAAATTTCCTGGTTGATGGCCCCAGGCCACCCGTGAGAGCCTGTAAAACCCTGAAATATTTCCACTCTGGACCGGACGAAGTTTTCACAAAGACATGACCTGACGCTGACAAGCCGCTGCCTAAGGTGGGGGCCATCAGATTCAGGAGACTGTGTGATGGCGACCCCGATCAAGCTGGAATTTTCCGAGAAGTACGACGAACAACACGCTCAGGAGTACCTGCTCAAACATCAGGATGGCGTAGCGCGCCGAATGTCCCACAAGCGTGACGAGCAGTTGGCGCGTGCGGCGCTGGCCATGGCTGGAGAGCCGGGCCTGGTGCTTGACCTGCCCTGTGGGGCCGGGCGTTTCTGGCCGTTGCTGGCGGAGAAACCCAATCGCGTGATCATCGGGGCGGACAACTCCGCGGCGATGTTGAGGATCGCCACGGTGGCGCAACCGGCCGAGGTGGTGAAACGGGTACAACCCTTGCAGACCTCTGCCTTTGACATCGACTTGCCGGACAACGCCGTCGACAGCATTTTCTGCATGCGCCTGCTGCATCACATCGGCGAGTCGTCCCATCGCCTGGCTCTGCTCCGGGAGTTCCAGCGGGTTACCCGGGATAGCGTGATCGTTTCACTGTGGGTCGATGGCAACTTCAAGGCCTGGAAGCGCAAGCGCATGGAAGTCCGGCGCAAGGAGGAATCCGGGCAGGAAGGTTACCAGAACCGTTTTGTGTTACCGGCTGCCACGGTTGAAGAAGAATTCAAGCAGGCCGGGTTTCGCGTTCAGGATCATCTGGACTTTTTTCCGCTCTACGCCATGTGGCGAGTCTACGTATTACGCAAGAGGTAACAGGATGGCCGTTGAATGTGCACCGGGAATGGAAATCGCTGCTGCGGACCGTTTCGACTACTTCTGGAATCAGCAGGGGGAGTGGGTCGAAGAGCCCAATCAACGTCGAGGCGGGGAAAGTGGCGTCCAACGTATTCCGGGCACTGACGGGCGTGTGCTGTATGCCAAGCGCCAGGTCGGCCATATCTATCGCAGCTGGTTGCACCCCTTCGGCCGTCCTACGGTGCTGCGCGAGCAGGATGCGCTCAAGGGCCTGAGCCAGCTCAATGTGGAGGTGCCGCACCTGGTGTTCTGCGGTGCGCAACGTGATTCCCAGGGCCAGTGGCGTGCCTTGCTGGTGACCGAGGCGCTGGACGGCTTCGTGGAAATCGACCACTGGTACGCCGCAGGCGAACGCGAGCGCCACGGCGAGGCCCTGCACGAGCGTGTGCTCAAGGAGCTGGCGGCCACGCTGGCGCGCATGCACCGGGGCCGCTGGCAGCATGGCTGCCTGTATAGCAAGCATGTGTTCGTGCGGGTCATGGGTGAAGGCGAAGCGGCGAAGGTGGATATCGCACTGCTGGATTTCGAGAAATGCCGCCAGCGCCTGACCGCTAAACGGGCTGCCGCCCATGACATGAAACAATTACGTCGCCACTCGTCGTGGAGTACCACGGACTGGGACAAACTCAACTATTTTTATAGGACGGCGTTTGGCAGCGCTATCAAAGGCTTATAGTGATGAAGCTCGAAATTGCACGAGGTTTGTTTTTAGTAGGAGCCTTGGCAGTTGCATCCTTGGCTGTGGCTGCCTGGGAGCAGCCACGCATGGAAGTTCTCAGCACGGCGCAGGGTGATGCGCATTGCCCGTTGCCACGGGTCGTCAAGACGACCCAGGCAGCCCAACCCGATCGTGATCTTTTGTTGTTCATGTTCGGCCTGACTCAGGGAATGAGGCCGCAAAGTTGAAGACCATCAAGCCCGATAAAAAGGCCTCGCATCGCGAGGCCTTTTTTATTGCCTGTGTCCTTCACTTGTCCGGCCTGGCCAGCAGGGTGTAGATGCAGGGCAGCACGAACAGGGTGAACAGGGTGCCGATCGACATCCCCGTGGCGATCACCGTGCCGATGTCGAACCGGCTGACCGCGCCGGCACCGGTGGCCAGGATCAGCGGCACCATGCCGAAGACCATCGCCGCGGTGGTCATCAATACCGGCCGCAGGCGAATGGCCGCGGCGGCTTCCACGGCCTCGCGCGGCGTCAGTCCCTGGTCCTTGCGCAGCTGGTTGGCGAACTCGACGATCAGGATCCCGTGCTTGCTGATCAGGCCGATCAGGGTCACCAGCCCGACCTGGGTATAGATGTTCATGCTCGACCAGCCGAGAAACAGTGGGATCAAGGCCCCGCAGATCGACAGCGGCACCGTTACCAGGATCACCACCGGATCGCGGAAGCTCTCGAACTGCGCCGCCAGCACCAGGAAAATGATCGCCAGCGCCAGGCCAAAGGTCACCCACAGCGCGCTGCCTTCCTGGACGAACTGTCGCGAGGCCCCGGCATAGTCGAAGGCGTAGCCCGGCGGGGCTTCTTCCTCGGCGATCTGGCGCACGGTATCGATCGCTTCACCCATGCTCACGACCGGGAACCCGGAAATGGTGGCGGCGTTGAGTTGCTGGAACTGGTTGAGCTGCCGTGGCCGGGCCCGATCATGGACGCTGATCAGGGTCGACAGCGGCAGCGCCTCGCCCTTGGCGTTTTTCACGTAGTAGTTGTTCAGCCATTCGGGGTTGTCGCGATAAGGCCGTTCGACCTGGGCGATGACCTTGTAGCTGCGTCCCTCGATGGTGAAGCGGTTGATTTCCGCCTCGCCGAGCAAGGTGGCCAGGGTCCCGCCCAGGTCCAGCATCGACACGCCCATCTGCGCCGCCTTGGCGCGGTCGATGTCGACCACCACTTCCGGCTTGTCGAAGGCCAGGTCGATATCGACGAAGGCGAACTTTCCCGACTCCATGGCGCGCTTCTTCACTCGGTCGGACAGTTCCAGCAACGACTCGTAATCGTTGGGGCTGTTGATGATGAAGGCGAACGGCAGCCCTTCGCCGGTGCCCGGCAGGGACGGCAGGTTGAAACCGAAGACCTGCAGCCCGGCAATGCCCGCGAGCCTGGCCTGGACCTCGGGCAGGATCTGCATCTGCGTGCGGTCGCGCTCGTTCCAGGGCTTGAGCAGGAAACCGCCGATACCCGATTGCACGCCGTTGAAGCCGTTGATCTGGAACGAGGAGTAGTACTCGGGGAACGTCTTGAAGATCTCCAGGAACTCGTCGGTATAGGCGTTGAGGTAATCCAGGTTGGCCGGCTGGGGCGCGGTGGCCATCATGAAAATGATGCCCTGGTCCTCGTCCGGGGCCAGTTCCGATTTGGTGAACATGAGCAGGACCGGGATCAGGCACAGCACGATCAGGGCGAACACCAGCACCACCGGCCGGGTGTTGAGGGTGCCATGCAGCAGGCTCTGGTAGCGGCGCTTGAGGCTTTCGAAAATCAGGTCGAGACGGTGGGCCAGGCCGCTGGGGTTTTCGTCGTGGCGCAGCAGCAGGGCGCACATCATCGGCGACAGGGTCAGGGCGACGATGCCGGAAATCACCACCGCGCCGGCCAGGGTCAGGGCGAACTCCTTGAACAGCGCCCCGGTGAGCCCCTGCAGGAAGCCGATGGGGGCGTAGACCGCCGCCAGGGTGATGGTCATCGACACCACCGGCATGGCGATTTCCCGGGCGCCTTCGAGGGCCGCGTCCAGTGGCGTCTTGCCTTCCTCGATATGGCGGTGGATGTTTTCCACCACCACGATGGCGTCGTCCACCACCAGGCCGATGGCCAGCACCATCGCCAGCAGGGTCAGCAGGTTGATCGAGTAGCCCATCAACTGCATGAAGAACATCACGCCGATCATCGACAGCGGAATGGTCACCACCGGGATCACCACCGAACGCAGCGCGCCGAGGAACAGGAACACCACCACGATCACGATCAGCACGGCTTCGAACAGGGTCTTCACCACCTCGTTGATCGAGGCCTGGATGAACAGCGTGGCGTCGTAGGCGATCTCCAACTTGAGGTTGGGCGGCAGCTGGGCCTCCAGCTCCGGCATGATCTTGCGCACTTCCTTGATCACGTCCAGCGGGTTGGCGTTGGGGGTCGCCTTGATGCCGATGTAGACCGAAGGGATGCCGCCAAAGGAGCTGATCGCGTTGTAGTTCTCCGCGCCCATTTCCACCCGTGCCACGTCGCTGAGCAGTACCCGGCTGTCGCCCTCGGTCCGCAGGGGAATGGCGGCGAAGGCTTCGGCGGATTTCAGCTCGGTGCTGGCGTTGATGCTGGTGACCACGTACTCACCCTTGACCTCGCCGGCCGCGGACAAAAAGTTGTAGCGGCGCACTGCGCTGGTCACGTCGCTGGCGCTCAGGCCGTAGCCGGCGAGCTTGACCGGGTCCAGCCACAAACGCATGGCGAACACCTGGTTGCCGAGGATCTCGGCCTCGGCCATGCCCGGCAGGGTCGCCAGCTTCGGCTGGATCACCCGCGACAGGTAGTCGGTGATCTGCGGGTTGTTCAGCTCCTGGCTGAAGAAGCTGATGTACATCAGCGCCGAGGCGTCGGCGGCTTCCTTGCTCAGCACCGGGTCCTCGGCGTCCTGGGGCAGCTTGTTTTTCACCTCGTTGGCCTTGGCCAGCAGCTCGGTGAACAGGCGGTCGCTGTTGGCGCCGATACGGGCGTAGACCGAGATCACCGAGAAGTTCTGGCGACTCACCGAGGTCATGTAGTCGATGCCCTCGGCACTGGCCAGGCTCTGCTGCATCGGCTGGGTGATATAGCCCTGGATGGTCTCGGCGTTGGCCCCGGGGTAGGCGGTGGTGACCGTGATCAGGGCGTTCTCCATCTGTGGGTACTGGCGCAGCGGCAGTTTGCTCCAGGCCTGGAAACCCAGCAGCACGATCAGCAGGCTGACCACGGTGGCCAGCACCGGACGACGGATGAACGGATCTGTAAAAGCCATGAGGATTCCTTGATCAGTTCGTGCGTGGCTGGCCGCTCTGTTCGGTGGGCAGCATCTTGTCCGGGGTGATGGCGATGTGCGCGCCATGGTCCAGCTTGATCTGCCCGCCGCTTACCACCTGTTCGCCGTTGCTCACGCCCTTGTTGATCAGCACCAGGCCGTTGCGCCGTTCGCCGGTTTCGATGAAACGCCGCTCGGCGATCAGCACCGGCTGGCCCTTGTCGTCTTTCTCGGGGCTGCCATCGGCGGCCTTTTTCTCGGCCACCACGTACAGCGAGTTACCGTACAGGGTGTAGGTGATGGCGCTTTCCGGTACCACCACCCGGGGCTGCGGATCGGGCAGCAGCACCTGCAGGTTGGTGAACATGCCCGGCAGCAGCTTGCCGTCGGGGTTGGCCAGGGTGGCGCGCACCTGCACGTTGCGCGTGGTGTCTTCGACCTTGGGGTTGATGGCGCTGATGGTGGCGGTGAACTGTTCCGCCGGGTAGGCGGCGACCATCACGCTGACCGACTGACCCAGGGCGATTTTCGGCACTGCCTGTTCCGGGACGAAGAAGTCCACGTACAGGCTGCTGAGGTCCTGCAGGGTGGCGATCACCGTGCCGCTGGCCAGGTAGTCGCCGACGTCCACATGGCGAATGCCGATGGTGCCGCTGAAGGGCGCGATCAGGCGTTTTTTCGCCAGTGCCGCCTTGAGCTGATTGACCGTGGCCTTGTTCTTTTGCAGCACCGCCGACAATCGATCGTATTCGCCGCGGGAAATCGCCTGGCTGCCCACCAGCTGGCTGCCGCGGCCATAATCAAGCTGGGACAGGCCCAGGTCGGCCTTGGCGGTTTCCAGCAGGGCGCTTTCCACGTCGCTGTCGAGTTGCAGCAAGGGCTGGCCGGCCGTGACCTTCTGCCCGGATTCGAATTGCAGTTCCTTGACGGTCCCGGCCACTTCCAGGCTGAGGTTGACCCCTTGCAGGGCCTTGAGGGTGCCGACCGTGGGCAGGCGGGTTTGCCACGGTTGTTCGCGAGCCGTGGCCACGGCCACGCTGATCGGCGGCTTGGGCACCGAGAAGAGCTTGACCTGCTGATAGATGGAGAAGGCCTTGTAGCCTGCCAGCAACAGCACGATCAGCAGGACGACACCCAACATGATAAACATGCGGCGACGCAGCATATTCCGGTTCCTTGGAAAATGAAGCTGGGAAAACCAAGCTGATTGCCGGAGACATTACTCCGACTTTCCGGGGGCTTCCAGATGACAATCCGGTCATCCGGAGTCCTGTTTTCCAATCCTGCGTGGCGGCGAAAACTAGACCAGGTGCAAATGGTTGTCCCAGAGCCCTGCCGGCAAATCCAGGGGCTTTGCCACCAGTTGTTTCTGGCGGCAGTCGTAGAAGCGGCAACGCCCCTGGCCCGAGGTCACGACAAAACCATCGACCACCGCACCGACTCCGGCACAGTCCGGCAAGGGCGCGTCCAGGCGCACTTCGGCGCTGTCCAGGTCCCAGATGAAAAAGCGATTGCCGCGCGGAGCGGTGAGGGCCACCAGGCGCAGTTCGCTGTGCACCGCGACGCTGGCGGTGTAATGCCCCATCGCCTGCAACTGGTGCTCGGCCACCGGGAAGGCCTGGAACGGCTGCCCCGGGCGCTTGATCGCCAGCAGCTGCGACGACTCGTGGGCATCGCCCATGAACTGCTGGCCGGTGACTATGGTGCCGTCGCCGGCGATGCCCATGTGGCGCACGCTGTTCATCTGCTGGGCCAGGGTTTCCTTGCTCAGCAGGCTGCCGTCGCGCTGCATCAGCACCAGGCTCGGCTCCATGGCGTTGAGGTTCATCTCGACGCGGCTTTCCGCTTCGGTGCGAATCCCGCCGTTGGCCACCACCAGGGTTTCGCCGTCCGGCATCCACGACACCTGGTGCGGGCCGATGCCGTGGGTCGGGATCTCGCCGCTGTGCACCAGGCGTTCGCCCTCGAACCGATACACCCCGAGCAGGCCGCGACCCGGATCGCTTGTGTCGTTCTCGGTGGCGTACAGCCAGTCGCCGCTCTTGTGGATCACCGCGTGGCCATAGAAATGCCGGTTGGGTTGCGAGGCCAGGGTTTGCAGCAAGGCGCCGTCACGCAGGTCGATCAGGTAGCTTTCGGTGCCCGGGCGGCGGGCGACGAACAGGGCGATCGGCAGCGTCGGGTGGTTGACGATGTCATGGCAGCGTTGACCGACCTGGGTGGCGAATACTGGCTGGCCATCCAGGCGATAGCCGACGGCGTAGTGCTTGCCGTCGCCGTCATCCCGCGCCGAGAGCAGCAGCGGGCCCTGGTCCTTGTGCTTGAACAGCGTCCAGCCACCCAGCGTGACGGCGCTCAGCAGCAGGCTGCCGAGTGCCAGAGCCTGACGTCGCAGCATGATCAGTCACCGTCGTTGGCGTTGAAGCCCAGTTGGATGCCCAGCGCCTTGGCCAGTTCGCCTTCGTGCAGGCGGTGGACGACGTTGAGGCTGTCGTAGATATCGTTCAGTTGCTGGCGGCCGGCGTCGTCGGCCAGCAGCTCGGTCAGCGAGCGCTGGGTGCTGGCGAACAGCTTCAGCGAGGCGGCGTAGGCGGCGTCGATCTTGTCGGCCAGCGGCTTCTGCTCGGCCGGCAACAGGCCGCGCAGGCCCTTGTTGTCGACCCCGGCCCAGACGGTCTGGGCCGCGACGAGGCTGGCTTCCAGGCTCTGCATGGACGACTGGCTGCGCCAGGCGTCGGCCTGGAACGGCTGCGGAATGCCCTTGCTCTGACGGCCCATCGGCGTGCCGAGCTTCTTCTTCAGGGTGTCCAGCGCGGTGACCTGGACCCGCAGCAGATCGGCGATGGCCTCATGGGAGTCGGCGTAACGCTGGTTGGGGAACTTGCTCAGCTGCGCGAGCATGCCGTCGCTGGTGTTCCAGCGCGACAGGATCTCTTCGGCGAGCTGTTTCTGGCGCTCGCCAATGGCGCTCAGCAGTGGGCAGTAGCGGGCTTTCTGCGCGCTGTCGGCCATGTCGATCTTGGCGTCGAACAGGATGTACTCGTAGGCCGAGAGGCCCTGTACCACAACACTGGATTTGGCCAGGGCGGCGGCGTCGATCTGTGGCGTGGCGGTGACCAGCTGTTCGACCTGACGGCCGACCAGGTTCTTCTTGTCCGGCCAGAACTGCACCTGCCAGGAACGGTTGCCCTCGGCCAGCGGACCGATCAGCAGGGGTTGCAGTTCGGCCCAGGCTTTCTGCGCGTGCAGGAAGTCGGCACGGGCGGTGTCCAGGCTTTGCTTGCCCTCACAGAAGGCCAGGGCGCTGATCGCCAGCTGGCGGTCGGCTTCGACCCAACGGCTGTAGGTCGGCAGGATCACCTGCTTGGCGATGGCCGCCGAGGTCACGGCTTGTGGGTCCTGCGGCGAGCAGGCGCCCAGGGCGAGCGCGGCAAGGCTGGTGAACAACAGCTTGGGACGGAACATGTTCGGGCTCCCGGTTCTTGTAGGAAGGCGTTAAAGAGAATTCAGGAATGCCAGCAACGCAGCGCGCTGCTCGGCATTGAAGGATAAAACCTGTTGCTGCGCCGCCCGGGCTTCGCCGCCATGCCAGAGCACGGCTTCGAGCAGGTTGCGGGCGCGGCCGTCATGCAGGAACTGGGTGTGGCCGCTGACCGTTTGCGTCAGGCCGATCCCCCACAGCGGCGGCGTGCGCCAGTCGCGGCCGCCGGCCTGGAATTCGCTGCGATTGTCGGCCAGGCCTTCGCCCATGTCGTGCAGCAGCAGGTCGCTGTAGGGGCGGATCACTTGATTGGCCAGCTCGGGTTCCGCGGCATCGGCAGCGGTGGTGAATCGAGGGGTATGACAGGACTGGCAGCCGGCCTGGTAGAACAGGTTCTTGCCGGCCAGGACTTGTGGTGAGCCAACATCGCGGCGCGCCGGCACCCCGAGGTTGCGGCTGTAGAACAGCACCAGGCGCAGGATGTTGTCGCTGACTTCCGGTTCGCCATCCGGCCCGTTGCCATTGGGGGCTTGCTTGCAGGCGGTCTGGGCGTCGGTGCAGTCATCGAAGGGTCTCAGGCTGGTGGTCAGGCCCATATCACCAGAGAACGCGTGAACATTTTGTTGATTGAGGTTGGGTTGTCCGGCTTTCCAGCCAAAACGCCCGAGTACGGTCTTTTGCTGGGCGTCGTCCCAGACCCGGTTCGGCCGGCCGGCGATGCCGTTGCCAGCCTTGGCCTGCGCTTGGGCATTGGCCAGGATCGCCGCCTCGGGGATGGCTTCGAGCAGGCCCAGGCCGATCATCGGTGGGGCCACGCGCGCCGAGAAACGGGTGTCGGGATGCATCGGGCCATAACCGAGCTGGGTGATCTGCAGCTTCGGCTTGCGCAGTTCGACTTCGCTGCCGTCCTTGAAACGCAGGGTCAGCGGTTCGTACTCGACCCGCACCTTGCCTTCCGGGGCGACGCCAGGCACCGCCATGTCCTGGAACTGCCCGCCGTACACCGGCTCGGGCACTATGCCCAGCTGCTCGATGATCTTGGCGTAGGCCGGCTCATTGGGGATCGACAGGCGCACCAGCATCGACACCGCGTTGTCCGAGTCGGGCGTCGGCGGGTGGCCGCGGCCGTCCTTGATATGGCAGTTCTGGCAGCCGTTGGTATTGAACAGCGGGCCCAGGCCATCGCGGGCGGTGGTGGTCGAGGGGGCGATCACCCAGGGGCTGCGAAAGAAACTGTTGCCGACGCTGAAGTCCAGGCGCCGGGTCGGCGACAGGTTGGCCGACGGCATGGAAAAGGCGTTCTGGTCGCTCTTGCGCACGGTCGCTTCACCGCCGGAACGCGCTTCGCCCGGCTCGGCTTGGGTAAAACGCGGGGCGTCATCGCAGGCACTCAGGCTCAAGGCCATGAACAGCGTGGACCAGCGAAGCAGCGACGGGGGCATCGGATATCCTGCAGGACGAGCAAAACAAGGGCGCAAAGTCTAACAGGGCAGGGGAGTTTGAATAAGAGGAATTATCGTTCCGCTTGACCTGAGGCAAGCGCGGAGCACCCGCTTGTAGCCGCTGCCGAAGGCTGCGCTCGCCACCGAAGGGGGCGCAGGGTTTCAAGATCGCTGAAGGCCTGCGGCCTTATCGCAGCCTGCGGCAGCGGCTACAGGCCAGGCACAAAAAAGGCGACCCGAAGGTCGCCTTTTCATTCCCGCAACGCTGATCAGAACTCGTGATCGGCGTTGTCCGGGTTCAGGTCGCTGATGCCCAGCTTGCCCGCAGCCTGTTCGATCGAACCGGTCTGCTTGACCAGCGCGGCGATGGCGTCACGCACGATCTGGTTGCCCGCGTCGTTGCCGGCGGCGATCAGCTGGTCGTAGTGCTCACCCTTGTTGGCGTGATCGACCATGACCTGGATCTTGGCTTCGGTGGCGGCCAGGTCGGCTTTCAGCGTGGTGTCGGCGGCCGGGTCGATTTTCGCTACCAGCGACGACAGGCTGGCGCCGGTCAGCTTGGTACCGTCGACACGGGTGTACTCGCCCAGGTACACGTTGCGGATGCCCTTGGCGTCGTAGAAGTGCGAGTTGTGGGTGTTGTCGCTGAAGCAGTCCTGCTCGTCTTCAGGGGAGTTGGCTTCCAGGGACACCTTCATGCGCTCGCCCGCCAGTTCGCCCAGGGACAGGCTACCCATGCCGAACAGCATTTTGCGCAGGCCGCTTTCAGCCGGTTCGGCTTCCAGGGTGGCGCGGTAGTTGTCGGCCACGTTCGGTTTCCAGTTGCCGACCATTTCTTCCAGGTCGTTGACCAGCAATTGGGTCACGGCTTTCAGGTAGGCACGGCGACGGTCGTTGTGGCCACCGGTGGCGCCGGCGCCTTCCAGGTAGTCGGAAGCCGGGCGGTTGCCGGCGCCAGGGCCGGTGCCGTTCAGGTCCTGGCCCCAGAGCAGGAATTCGATGGCGTGGTAGCCGGTGGCGACGTTGGCCTCGGAACCGCCCAGCTCGTTGAGGCTGGCGAGTTTTTCCGGGGTGATGTCTTTCACGTCGACCTTGTCTTCGCCGACCTGGACTTCGGTGTTGGCGATGATGTTGGCGGTGGCGCCCGGGTTACCCAGTGCGTGCTCGTAGGACTTGTCGACGTAGTCGATCAGGCCTTCGTCCAGCGGCCAGGAGTTCACCTGACCTTCCCAGTCGTCGACGATGGTGTTGCCGAAGCGGAACACTTCGCTCTGCAGGTAAGGCACGCGAGCGGCGACCCAGGCAGCCTTGGCGGCTTTCAGGGTGTCGGCGTTGGGTTTGGCGAGGAAGGCGTCGATTGCGGTCTGCAGGGTCTTCGCGGTGGATTCGGCATCGCTGTATACGGCGAAGACCATGTCGGCGTAATGCGCGACAACCGCCTTGGCCGCCGCTTCATCGACCTTGCCGGCCGCAGGAGCGGTGGCCGGGGCTGCGGTGCTGGCGGCTGGAGCAGCGGCTTGCGGCGCGGCAGCCTTGTCTTTGCCTTCGCCGCAACCGGCGAGGGAAATAGCGATGGCCAACAGACTGGCGGTAGCCAGAGGCATACGAATCATGGCGAACATCCTGCTTCGAGAGAGGGGTGGACTGGCGCGAGGGGCGCGCAAAACTGCGACATAATGCGAAAGATTTGCATTATGTGTAAAGGGTTGTGGTTGTAAATATTTCCTATTCAGGAAGCGATTGCGCTGGATCAGGCTTAGGCGCGCAATCGTGCTTTCAGAGGATGGCCGCGTTACTGCGCTGGGCCTGTTTCAGGTAGGCGCTCAGCTCCCGTGCCGGCAGGGGTTTGCTGTAGTGATAACCCTGACCTTCGTGGCAGCCTTCGGAGATGATGTAGGCCTCCTGCTCGGCGGTTTCCACGCCCTCGGCGATCACCTGCATGCCCAGGCTTTTGCCCAGCTGGATGATCGCCCGCACGATGGTCGCATCGTCGTCGTCGTCCAGCAGGTCCTGGACGAAGCTCTTGTCGATCTTGATCTTGTCCAGCGGCAGGCTCTTGAGGTAGCTCAGGGACGAGTAGCCGGTGCCGAAGTCGTCGATGGCGATCAGCGCCCCTGAGCGGCGCAGGCTCAGCAGGTGCTGGGCGGCGGTGCTGATGTCTTCCATCAGGCCGGTTTCGGTGACTTCCAGCTCCAGGCTGCGCGGCGGCAGGCGGTAGATCTGCAGCAGGTTGTTGACCACCCGTGGCAGTTCGGCGTGGTGCAGTTGCACGGTGGACAGGTTGACCGCCATGCGCAGGTCGCTGAAGCCCAGGTCATGCCATTCGCGCAACTGGCGGCAGGCCTGGTCCAGCACCCATTCGCCGATGGCGATGATGGTGCCGTTCTGCTCGGCCAGGGGGATGAACAGGTCCGGCGGGACGAAGCCGTGTTCCGGATGCTGCCAGCGCAGCAGCGCTTCGACCCCGACCACCCGATGATCGCGGTAGCTGATCTGCGGCTGGTAGACCAGGTGGAACTGCTGGCGGGTCAGGGCTTCGCGCAGGTCCTTCTCCAGTTCGCGGCGCCGGCGCATCTCGCTGTCGACACTGGCGATGTAGAACTGATAACGGTTGCGCGACCGGCTCTTGGCCAGGGTCATGGTCTGCTCGGCTTTCTGCAGCAGCTTTTCGGTGCTGTCGCCGTCTTCCGGGAACAGGGTGATGCCGATGGTGGCGCGCAGGCGGATTTCCTGATGGTCGAGGGCGAACGGCGCTTCCAGGTCGTCGAGAATGCTCTGCGCCAGTTCGGCGGCTTCGTAGGGTTGTTCGATATCGGCCTGGACCAGGGCGAACTGGTCGCCGCCGAGGCGGGCGAGGGCGCCCAGGCGACCGCTGTGGGCCCGCAGGCGATCGGCCAGGGCCAGCAGCAACTGGTCGCCGGTCTGGTAGCTGAACTGTTCGTTGATGCCCTTGAAGTCGTCGAGGCCGACACAGAGCACCGCGACCCGGCGTTGCAGGCGGCCGGCATCGATCAGGATCTTGTCCAGTTGCTGCTGCAACTGCTGGCGGTTGGGCAGGCCGGTGAGGAAGTCGTACTGGGCCATGCGCAGCAGGCTGTTTTCCGCTTCATGGCGCAGGTGCGTGTTGCGCTCGATCGACGCCAGCAACTGGTTGGCGGTATTGATCCAGATCCCCAGCTCGTTTCGCTCGTGGCCCTTGAGCAAGGGAATCTGATGCTCGCTGGGGCGGTCCGGATTGATGGTGGTCAGATGCTCGATGATCCGCGACAGCGGCTTGGTCAGCAGCCAGTGGTAAACCAGATACAGCACCAGGCCCATGGCCAACGCGCGCAATACGCCGGAAATGAAAATGATCACCGAGCTGACGATGAATCCCTGGCCGTAGGTGGCTGTGTCGAGGGTGATGCTCAGGTCGCCGTAGTATTCGCTGTAGGGGCCACGACCCACCAATTGGGTGGTGAAGGTGCGCTCCTTGCCGAGGATCAGGTCGGTCAGCCAACGGCTGGGGGATGTCTGCAACTCACGGGTTTTTTCCGCGAGCATGGTTTCGTTGGGATGGCCAATGGAGGCCATGCGCACGGCATCGTCCTGGAACAGGCCTTCGATGACTTGCATGCCCATTTCGCGGTCCAGGCTGTAAACGGCCTGGGTCGAGGGGTCGCGAAACATGTCGAGAATGCGCTGGGCATCATTAGCGACCGCCTGCCGAGTCTTGTAAGCATCGAAGACGATTTGTGCGCAGCTCAGAACTACGCCCACTATCAGTGCCGACAGCAGCACAACCCGGAGCAACTTCACCGACAAGCTGTTTTTGAGTTCCAGCTTCAAAGGGTTATTCCTTGTTCCGTGCGTGTAGCGTCAAGTTGCCATGAGTATTGGCAATCCCGTGATGGCAGTCAAAGGGACAATCAGGCCCAGGATATTTCACCTGTAGGCTTGGCTGGAATGCCGGTAGCCAGCCTATCCGCGCTTATCGGTTATATGTCGGTAGCCAAGCCTTGCAACTTGAGGGACGGCGGCGATTTTTTACCTGAGCGGATGTTAGCGCGCCGGGCTGGCGCGGCAAGCCGGCCGCTTGCCGGTAAAACGAAAAAACCCGGCAATGCCGGGTTTTTTTGACTGCAAACGGGCTTAGGCGATGAAGGTCTTGCCTTCGAACTGCTCGGCCACGAATTTCCAGTTGACCAGGTTCCAGAACGCTTCGACGTACTTGGGACGCAGGTTGCGGTAGTCGATGTAGTAAGCGTGTTCCCAGACGTCGCAGGTCAGCAGCGGGGTGTCGCCGCTGGTCAGCGGGTTGCCGGCGCCGATGGTGCTGGCCAGGGCCAGGGAGCCGTCAGCCTTTTTCACCAGCCAGCCCCAACCGGAACCGAAGGTGCCGACGGAAGTCTTGGTGAATTCTTCCTTGAACTTGTCGAACGAACCGAAAGCCGCGTTGATGGCCTCGGCCAGTGCGCCGGTTGGTTGACCGCCAGCGTTTGGCGCCAGGCAGTTCCAGTAGAAAGTGTGGTTCCAGACCTGAGCGGCGTTGTTGAAGATACCGCCCGAGGAAGACTTGACGATCTCTTCCAGGGTTTTGCCTTCGAACTCGGTGCCTGGCACCAGGTTGTTCAGGTTCACGACATAGGTGTTGTGGTGCTTGTCGTGGTGGTATTCCAGAGTTTCCTTGGAAATGTGCGGCTGCAGGGCATCGTGTGCGTAAGGCAGCGGCGGCAATTCGAAAGCCATGGTGATTCTCCTAATCAGGTCAGTTGCGGTGAGCGCAAGGCCGATCACGGGCGGCCAGACAAGCGCCGGGGAGTTTGTACTCTTTGCGGCGCAGGGTTCGGATCATAGCACCGGGGGTGCGGCATAACCACGCAACAACTGTGTGGGATAGAGGTTCCAGAGCCTTTTGGAATAAATCATGCGGCGCTGATGAGTTGAATCGCGACACTGAACATCATCACCGCCACCAGCAGGTCGAGAATGCGCCAGGTGCTCGGCCGTGCCAGCCATGGAGCCAGCCACGCGGCGCCGAGGGCCAGGGTGAAAAACCACAGCAGCGAAGCGCTGGCCGCGCCGACCACATAGGCGCCGGGTTCGGTCTGTTGCGCGCCCAGCGAACCGATCAACAGCACCGTGTCCAGGTACACATGGGGGTTGAGCAGGGTCACCGCCAGCGCACTGAGCAGCACCGCGCGCAGCGAGCGGACGGTCTGGTTCTCGCCCTGTTGCAAGCTCTGTTTGGAGCAGGCGCGACGCAGCGCCTGGCTGCCGTACCAGATCAGGAACGCGGCGCCGCCCCAGCGGGCAACCGCCAGCAGCGTCGGGCTCTGCGCCAGCACCGTGGCCAGGCCGAATACCCCGGCCGCCACCAGCAACGCATCGCAAGTCACGCACAGCACGGCCACCGGCAGGTGGTGTTCACGGCGCAGGCTCTGGGCCAGGACAAAAGCATTCTGGCTGCCGATCGCCATGATCAGTCCGGCCGCTACCAGCAGCCCGTTAACGTAGCTCTGCCACATGTCGTTTACTCCTCGCCCGCCGCCAGTTGCCGCAGCACGTGCATGGCGCGCTCGGCATCGGCCTTACCGACAAACAGATGATCGTGGTAGTAGCCGGCGATCACGTTGCAGCTGATCCCGGCCTTGCCCAGGGCGCTGGCGAACGCGGCGGTCAGGCCGACGGCTTCCAGGGCCGAATGCACGTTCAGGGTGATCCAGGCCGCGACGTAGTCGAAACCCAACCCCAGGCGTTCGGCTTGCTGGCGCTCTAGGATCACCGTGAGCCCTTCCTGCTCGCGAAAGCTGCCCAGTACGTCGGTGCCCTCGAGCAGCGCGCGATCGGCGATGGAGCAGAACACGTAGTCACCGGGGTTGAGCTGCGGGCTCATGCTGCGCAGCAGGGTATCGAGGGAGGTTTCGCCAGCCATGAAAAAGGTCCTTGAACGAGAAAGCATGCTGGCTATTCTCCGGTTGCAGGCTGTATAAGAAAAACCAATATTACTGATCGCTCATTAGGAAAACTGATGTTCGACTATAAATTGCTGTCCGCCCTGGCCGCGGTGATCGAACAGGCCGGATTCGAGCGTGCCGCGCAGGTGCTGGGGTTGTCGCAGTCGGCCATTTCCCAGCGCATCAAGCTGCTCGAGGCGCGGATCGGCCAGCCGGTGCTGGTGCGGGTCACGCCGCCGGCGCCGACGGAAATCGGCCGGCGCCTGCTCAACCATGTGCAGCAGGTACGCCTGCTCGAACGCGATCTGCAGAGCCAGGTGCCGGCCCTGGACGAGGAAGGCTTGCCGGAGCGTCTGCGCATCGCCCTCAACGCCGACAGCCTGGCCACCTGGTGGGCTGAGGCGGTGGGTGACTTCTGTGCCGAGCAGCACTTGCTTCTGGACCTGATCGTCGAAGACCAGACCGTCGGCCTCAAGCGCATGCGGGCCGGGGAAGTGGCGGCCTGTGTCTGTGCCAGCGAGCGGCCGGTGGCGGGCGCCCGCAGCGTGCTGCTGGGGGCCATGCGCTACCGCGCCCTGGCCAGCCCGGCGTTCCTGGCGCGGCATTTTCCGCAGGGTGTGCAAGCCGAGCGCCTGGCCCGGACGCCGGCCCTGGTGTTCGGCCCGGACGATTTCCTGCAGCACCGCTACCTGGCGGCGCTGGGGGTCGATGGCGGGTTCGAGCATCACCTGTGTCCCTCGTCCGAGGGCTTCATCCGCCTGACCGAAGCCGGCCTGGGCTGGGGGCTGGTGCCCGAACTGCAGGTGCGCGACCAGTTGGCGCGGGGTGTGTTGGTGGAGCTTTTGCCAGATAAGCCGATCGATGTGCCGCTGTACTGGCATCATTGGCGCAATGGTGGCCAACTGCTGGGTCTGCTCACCGAGCACCTGGCACGTTCTTCGGCGCAATGGCTGGTGCCGTTGGCGTGACACCAGGCGTCAAGGCATCAGGCAATAGCGTTAAGCAATACATAGTGCGACAGGCATGAAACACGAAAGCAATCGGAGCAAGTCATGAAAATTCTGGTCACCGGCGCAAGCGGCTTCATTGGTGGACGCTTCGCGCGTTTTGCCCTTGAGCAGGGCCTGGATGTACGGGTCAACGGGCGTCGGGCCGAAGGTGTGGAGCATCTGGTGCGGCGCGGGGCCGAGTTCGTCCAGGGTGACTTGAGCGATGCCGACCTGGTGCGCGACCTGTGCCGCGATGTCGATGCAGTGGTGCATTGCGCGGGGGCGGTGGGGCTCTGGGGGCGTTATCAGGATTTCCATCAGGGCAACGTGTTGGTCACCGAAAATGTGGTCGAAGCTTGCCTCAAGCGCCATGTCCGGCGCCTGGTGCACCTGTCGTCGCCGTCGATCTATTTCGACGGTCGCGACCATCTGGGCCTGACCGAAGAACAAGTACCCAAGCGCTTCAAACACCCTTATGCCGCCACCAAATACCTGGCGGAGCAGAAGGTGTTCGGCGCCCAGGAGTTCGGCCTGGAGGTCCTGGCGCTGCGCCCGCGTTTTGTCACCGGCGCCGGCGACATGAGCATTTTCCCGCGCCTGTTGAAGATGCAGCGCAAGGGCCGCCTGGCGATCATCGGCAACGGCCTGAACAAGGTCGACTTCACCAGTGTGCAGAACCTCAATGAAGCGCTGCTCAGCAGTCTGCTGGCCAGCGGCTCGGCCCTGGGCAAGGCCTACAACATCAGTAACGGCGCGCCCGTGCCGTTGTGGGACGTGGTGAACTATGTGATGCGCCAGATGGGCGTGCCACAGGTCACGCGCTACCGCTCCTTTGGCCTGGCCTACAGCGTGGCGGCCCTCAATGAAGGTTTCTGCAAGCTCTGGCCGGGCCGTCCGGAGCCGACCCTGTCGCGCCTGGGCATGCAGGTCATGAACAAGAACTTCACCCTGGATATCAGCCGCGCCCGCCATTATCTGGATTACGAACCGAAGGTCAGCCTGTGGACCGCCCTGGATGAATTCTGCGGCTGGTGGAAGGCCCAGGACATACGCTGAAAATAAACACTGAACCGAGTTCGGGGTTCAGGGTCGATCAGGGCGGCGGGTTAGCGGTTTATACTCGCCGCATTCAGCTATCACCGCGGTTTTAGAAAGGTTGCCCCATGCGTAACGATGCCAACGACGACTTCGACGATGTTCCAAGCCTGCGTGCCGATACCCTCGACGATGATTTCCCGACCACCGTCGCGGGCCGCGCGCGTACTTCGGTGCATTCGCGCAGCGTGCCGGTAACCAAGGTCAAGGCGCCGAGTGCCGGGCCGCTCTGGGCGCTGGTCGGCGCCTTGTTCTTCGCCTTTATCGGCCTGGCCTGGTGGAGCTTCCAGCAGATCTCGCTGATGGAGCAGCAACTGGTCGCCACCCAGGAGAGTTTCGCCCGCATCAGCGAAGAAGCGGCGGGACGCCTGCAGGATATTTCCGGCAAGGTGGTTGCCAGCCAGTCCAGCGTCAACAGCGACAGCGAAGCCTTGAAGCTGCAGATCAAGCAGCTGGAAAGCCGCCTGCAGGACCAGGGCAAGCAGCAGCAAGGCGTGGCCGGGCAGGCCACGGACCTGGACAAGCGCCTGGCGCAGATGACCGCGCAAGCCACCGAGCAGCAGGCGGCCAATACCCAGTTGCAGGCCCAGGTGAAATCCTTGAGCAGCGAACTGGCGGCCCTGAAGAGCGCGCCTGCCGACACCAGCAAGGTCGATGCCCAGTTCAAGAGCCTGAACGCCGAGATCGCCGCCTTGAAAAGACAGGGCAACCCGAGCGCCGCCATCGAACGCCTGGAGCAGGACATCATTGTGCTCAAGAGCCAGCAGGACAATCGTCCCGCCGCTGCCCAGGGTGGCACCAACACCGCCGAATTCGACGCCTTCCGCGGCCAGGTCACCCGCAACATCAATACCCTGCAGAGCCAGATCCAGAATCTGCAGCAGCAGCTCAATACCCGCCCCTGACCTTGACCACCTTCCCGCGCCAGGCGTGGGAAGGTCGCGGTCTTGCCTCGCGCCTCCCTGCTTCGCTGAATACTCGACCATATCCCGCAGCCGTCTACGCTCTTGAAACACCAACAAGAACGAGGGACGCGCAATGAGGGGATTGCTGAGAGCCACGGTGCTGGGGTGGCTGCTGGTGTTCTGTACCAGCCAGGTCCAGGCGGCGGACGATGCCACGGCGGCCAAGGCCCTGCTGGAAAAGGCCCTGGCCTATTACCACGACCAGGGTGACAAGGCCTTCGCCGCGTTCAGCCGGCAGGGCGAGTTCGTCGACAAGGACCGTTATGTGTTTGTGGTCGACACCAAGGGGGTGATGCTGGCCAGTGGCGGGCCGTCGTCGGCGCTGATCGGCCGCGATGTTTCCGAAGTGCTCGGGCCGGATCTGCAAAAGGCCTTCAAGGACGCGCTGAAGATTCCCGAGGGCAATGGCATCCAGCAAGCCGAATACCGCTGGCAAAACTGGGCCGACGGCAAGGTCGAGCGCAAGCATGTGTATTTCCAGCGGGTCGGCGAGCGAATCCTCGCGGTCGGCTATTACCTGCCACGGGCTTCCGCCGAGCAGGCCAGGGCCTTGCTGGACAAGGCGGCGAGCGAGCTGGTCAAGGACGAGAAGGGCACGCTGACGGCGATCAACTCGCTCAAGGGCGGTTTCCTGCAGGACGACCTGTATGTGTTCGTGGTCGACCTGGACAGCCAGCGCTACGTGGCCCACGGCACCAATTTGCGGCTGATCAATACCGACTTCAACAAGGTCAAGGACCCGGATGGCAAACCGGTGGGCGAGCCTATCCTGGCGCTGATGGCCGCCCAGGATCAGGGCGAGTATGAGTACCGCTGGAAGAACCCGGTGACAGCCAAGGTGGAAGACAAGCACGCCTACCTGCGCAAGGTCGGGCACTTCCTGGTGGCGGTGGGGTATTACAGCCCGTGAGGGCCGGTCGCCGGCCGGCTCGCGTGTAGATAGAGCCGGCTGGCGATACCGCTATTTGACCTTGTCTTCACGCCCGCGCAGCAGCGCGTTGGGCATGGCGAGCGCCGCCGCCAGCCCCAGCAACGACACCGCCGCGCTGACCATCAGCAAGTGTTTGAAGGTCAGCAGCAACTCAGCCCGCAAGGCTCCCTGTTCCGGACCCGGCGCGGCATTCAGGCCATCGAGCAGCACATTGCCCGAGTGGCCTTCGCCGATCAGCGCCGAACCGCTCAGCTGGGCGAAGCTGGAATCCTGCAACAGCGCCAGCAGCAGCGCCGACATCAAGGCCACGCCCATCGCGCCGCCCAGGGAGCGGAACAGGTTGGTGGTGCTGGTGGCGACCCCGATGTCCCGTTGCTCCACCGAGTTCTGGCTGCCCACCAGCGAGGTCGGGAATTGCATGCCGGAGGCAATCCCGCTGAACAACATGAACACGCTGCTCAGCAGCACCGCCTGGGGTGGGCTGAAGGCCATGCCGAGAACGGTCAGCGGCATCAACAGGGCGCCACTGAGGATCATCGGTTTGTAGCGACCGGTCACCGAGGTCATGCGCCCGGCGAAGTAGGCGCCTATCGGCAGGCCGATGGCCAGCGGCAACAGGTGCAGCGCAGCGCTGTCGGCACCGGCGCCGGTGACGCTCTGAAAGCGCAACGGCATCAGCACCGTCAGCGAGATGGCCTGGAAGCTGGTGAAGAACACCGTGCACCAGCACAGCATGGCGTTGCGGTTGGCAAACAGGTGCATGGGCAGCAGCGGTTCCTCCGTGCGCCGTTCATGCCAGGCGAACAGGGCCAGGGCGACGACGGCACAGGCCAGCAGGCCCAGCACCTCTTGGCTGCGCCAGGCGTGACCCTGGCCGAAATGGGTGATCGCCAGCAGCAGGGCGGTCAGGCCGATGATCATCAACAGCGTGCCGAGGTAGTCGATGATCGGTTTGCGCTGCGGGATAGGCAGTCCTCGCAGGTTGCGCCTGGCCACCAGCCAGGCGCCCAGGCCCAGGGGCAGGTTGATCAGGAACACCCAGCGCCAGGACAGGTATTCGGTCATGTAGCCGCCGAGCACCGGGCCGGCGACGCTGGCCGCCGCGTACATGCTGCTGAAGTAACCCTGGTAACGCCCGCGTTCGCGGGGCGGGACTATGTCGCCGATGATCGCCTGGCTGACCGAAATCATCCCGCCGGCGCCGATGCCCTGGAAGATCCGCGCCAGCACCAGCTGTTCCATGTTCTGCGCCATGCCGCAGAACAGCGATGCCAGGGTGAACAGGCCCATGCCGAACAGCATCAGCTTGCGCCGCCCGTAGAGGTCGCCGAGCTTGCCGTAGATCGGCACCGCCACGGTCATGGCCACCATGTAGCCGGAAATCACCCAGGCCAGCAGGCTGACGTCCTTGAACTGCGCGGAGATGGCGGGCATGGAGACCGCGACTATGGTCTGGTCCAGGGCGCCGAGGAAGATCGCCAGCATCAGGGCGATCAGTACGCTGCGAAGAGCCAATTGGGGTTGGCCAGGCGGGTTGGGATGGGTCACGAAAGAACCTGCGGGCAGTGATTGACCCGCAAGGGGCAAGGCGAGCGGGAATGCTCGCCAGTGTACTCGATAGGCCCCTACTCGATAGCCTCATAAGGAAGGCCAACGTAATTTTCCGCAATGGTTTTGCGACCGGCCTCGGAGTCGACGAAGTACGCCAGCTCCGACTCGGCGATGCGCTGGCTGAAGTCGTCGGAGTCGGGGAAACGGTGCAGCATCGCGGTCATCCACCAGGAGAAACGCTCGGCCTTCCAGATCCGCCGCAGGCAGATTTGCGAATACTTTTGCAGCAGGTCGGTGCGCTGCTCGCGGTAGACCTTGAGCAGAATGTTGAACAGTGTGCTGACATCGCTGGCGGCCAGGTTCAGGCCCTTGGCCCCGGTGGGCGGCACGATGTGCGCGGCGTCGCCGACCAGGAACATCCGTCCGTATTGCATCGGCTCGACCACGAAGCTGCGCAGCGGCGCGATGCTTTTCTCGATCGACGGCCCGGTCACCAGGCGCTCGGCCAGCTCCTCGGGCAGGCGCTTCTTGAGCTCGTCCCAGAAGCGTTGATCGGACCAGTCGGCGACATTTTCCTCCGCCGGTACTTGCAGGTAGTAACGGGTGCGGGTGGTCGACCGCATGCTGCACAGGGCGAAACCGCGTTCGTGGCGGGCGTAGACCAGTTCGTCGTGGACCGGCGGGGTATCGGCGAGAATGCCGAGCCAGCCGAACGGATAGACGCGCTCGAAAACCTTGAGCTTGTCGGCCGGGATCGACTGTCGGGCGACCCCGTGGAAACCGTCGCAACCGGCGATGTAGTCGCAGTCCAGGCGATGGGGCTCGCCCTGGTAATCGAAGGTCAGGTAGGGCTGGTCGCTCTGCATGTCGTGGGGGCGCACGTTATCGGCCTGGTACAGGGTCCGGGCGCCGACGGCCTGGCGGGCTTGCATCAGGTCGCGGGTGACTTCGGTCTGGCCGTAGATCGTGACGCTCTTGCCGCCAGTGAGGGCGTGCAGGTCGATGGCCACCCGGCGGCCGTCGAGGGCCAGTTCGAAACCGCCGTGCACCAGGCCTTCGGCGTCCATGCGCTGGCTGACCCCGGCCTGGCGCAGCAGGTCGACCATGCCTTGTTCCAGCACCCCGGCGCGGATGCGCCCGAGTACGTAATCCGGGGTTTGTCGTTCGAGGATCAGGGTATCGATGCCGGCCTTGTGCAGCAGTTGGCCGAGCAGGAGTCCGGAGGGGCCGGCGCCAATGATGGCGACTTGAGTTTTCAGGGTTTTCATTGTTTTTATGACTCGCAAGCTTCACGCGAACAGGTTCGCTGAGTGATTTTTATGTTTCGAGTGCCTGCATTTTTCACTTGTGAAGCTGTCAGTTGAAGGTGAAAACTGAGCCGATACCTGTTCATTTCACCAATCGGTGCGATTATCGCCCGTCACCCAGAGGCCTGGATTGCAGTTATGAATAAGCCTGCCTTGCCTTCAATTCCGGTGTTCAAACTCTATGGGGAAAGCCTGGATTGGCCGACACCGGACCTGCTGCACTGCGAAACCATTTCCAAGCGCAGCCGCGAGCACCATTGGGAAATCAAACCGCATCGGCATGCCGATCTCTGTCAGTTGCTGTTCGTGCATCGCGGGCAGGCCGAGCTTGAGATCGAAGGCCAGCGCACGTTGCTGGGGGAGTCGGCGCTACAGATCCTGCCGGCCCTGTCGGTGCACGGCTTTCGTTTTTCCGAAGACATCGACGGTTATGTGGTGACCCTGGCGGCGCCCTTGATGGCCCATCTGCAAGCCCAGTTGGGGCACTCGGTGAATGCCCTGGCCGTGGCCGAGAGCTACCCGGCGGGCGCCGACGGCGACTACCTGAACAGCCTGTTTGCCGCGTTGCAGAATGAGTACCAAGGGCGTGAGCCAGCGCGGGAAATGCTCATGCATTCGCTGGTCAGCGTGATCATGGTGTGGGTCAGCCGCCAGGCGATTCGGCGCCGCAGCGCCAGCCAGCGGCCGCAGCGGGCACGGGAGTATTTCAATGGCTATATCCAGCTGGTGGAAAACCACTATCGCGAACATGTGAAGGTCGAGGACCTGGCGCACAAGCTGGGGATTTCCGTTTCCCACCTCAATGGCACCTGTCGTGAACTGGCGGGCCAGCCGGCCCTGCAGATCATGCATGAGCGCCAGCTGCTGGAGGCCAAGCGCCTGCTGACCTACACCAGCATGACCATCTACGAGATTTCCGACACCCTGGGGTTTTCCGATCCCACCAACTTCACCCGGCTGTTCCGCCGCCGCGTCGGGATCTCGCCCAAGGCTTTCCGCGACCGCTTGAAGAGCGATCACGAACAGTGACGCCGCGCGTCTGCATCATTTCAGGGAGTTGAGGGTCGCGGTGTGCGGGATGCACTGGTCGACGTTGCAACTGGCATAGACACGGGGCTGTTGCCGGGCCTGCTCGACGCGATAGGCCGCTGTTCCATACAGCGCCAGGGTCACGGTGCAGGTGACGAAAATGGCCAGGTATCTTCTTGTTTTGATGTTCATGGCAAACACCTCTGAACGAATACCCCTGCGCGTGTGGGGGTACTGTTATCAGCATAGATCAGCCATAGGGATCAGCCATGGCCGCCGGCCAGGTTGCGGGCAGCGTGTTGAGGGGGTATTCAGCGGTCTTATCGGGTTTTACAGGCCCTTGTCCCACTCCGGCTCCTCGGGGAAACGCAGCACCAGGAAATCCAGCATGCTGCGCAGGGCCACCGGCATGTGTTTGCGCGAGGCATAGACCGCGTACATGGGCATTTGCCGGGGTTCTGCCTGGGGCAGCAGGCGCACCAGTTCGCCGCTGTGGATATACACCCAGGCCTGGTAGGTGGGCAGCATGGCCACGCCGGCCCCGGCCATGGTCGCGCGCAACAGGGTGCTGGCGTCGTTGGCGCTGATATTGCCCTGCACCGGTACCGAAACCTGTTCGCCGCCCTTTTCGAAATGCCACAGGCTCTTGCCGAAATAGGAGTGGGTCAGGCAGTTGTGCTGGCTGAGCTCCTCGACCCGCTGTGGCGTCGGGTGCTCGCGCAGATAGGCCGGGGAGGCGCAGATCACCGAGCGGCATACCGTCAGCCGCCGGGCGATCAGGTTCGGATCCAGGTCGTTGCTGGCGCGGATCGCCAGGTCGATGCGTTCGTCCACCAGGTTCACCGCGCGGTCGAGCATCTGCAGGTCGATGCTGACGCCGGGGTAGCGCTTGACGTAGGCGGCCATGGCATCCGCCAGCTGGGCCTGGCCGAACGAGGTGCTGGCGCTGATGCGCAGCAAGCCGCGGGGCACATCGTCCGGTTCGCTGACGGCGGCCTGCATGTCCATCGACAACTCGAGCATCTGCTGGCAGCGCGGCAGGATCTCGGTGCCCGCCGCGGTCAGGCTCAGCTTGCGGGTGGTGCGGTGCATCAGCCGGGCGCCGACCCAGTCCTCCAGCTCCGCCAGATAACGCGAAACCACCGGCCGCGAGAGGTCCAGATGGTCGGCGGCGGCCGACTGGCTGCCAAGGTCGACTACGGTGACGAAGACGCGCATTGCTTGAAGACGATCCATGATTTGCCCGCTTTCAGAAACAAACTATGTCCAAGCATCGCATTTTTTGTAACGAGTGCGGCAACTAAGCTTCATCTCCATCGCCACCTACCCATGGCCTCTTACGGCCGACAGACCATCGGAGCTGCACATGATCGGATTCACCTCACTCAAGCGCCTGCTGCTGGCGACCGCCACCCTGGGTTTCGCCGCCCATGCCGCCGCCGTCGAGCCGGCCCTGAGCCTGGATGTGTACAACCCGGGGACCGCGGCGATCTTCCCGGTGACCTCGGTCCTGGTCAGCGGCAAGAAGGAAGCGATCCTGGTGGACGCCCAGTTCGGCAAATCCCAGGCCGAGCAACTGGTGGAAAAGATTCGCGCCAGCGGCAAGCAACTGACCACCATCTACATCAGCCACGGTGACCCGGACTACTACTTCGGCCTCGACACCATCACCCAGGCCTTCCCCAAGGCCAAGGTCGTGGCGTCGCAGCCGACCGTCGAGCACATCAAGGCCACGGTCGACGGCAAGCTCGCGTTCTGGGGCCCGAAAATGGGCGCCGACGTGCCGGCCAAGACCATTGTGCCAGGCGTGCTCAAGGGCCACAGCCTGACCCTGGAAGGGCAGAAGCTGGACATCATCGGCCTGGACGGCAAGCAGCCTGACCGCACCTTCGTCTGGATCCCGTCGATCAAGGCGGTCGTCGGTGGCGTGGTGGTCGCGGAAAACATCCATGTGTGGATGGCCGACACCCAGACCGCACAATCCCACAAGGACTGGCTGACCACGCTGGACACCATCGCCGCGCTGAAACCCCAGACCGTGGTGCCGGGCCATTACCTCGGTGAAAGCGCCCGCTCCCTGGTTCCCGTGCATTTCACCGCCGACTACATCAAGGCCTTCGATGAAGAAACCGCCAAGGCCAAGGATTCCGCCGAACTGATCGCGGCGATGAAAAAGCGTTACCCGGACCTGGGCGAAGACAGCTCCCTGGAGCTGAGCGCCAAGGTCGCCAAGGGCGAAATGAAGTGGTGATTCGACCGTCCCCGCGCCTGGCGCGGGGGCACTCCCTGTAAGGCCCTGTGTCGCTTATCGAAACTGGAGAACTGTCATGAGCAAGATTGCAATCATTGGTGCTACCGGTCGTGCGGGTAGCCAACTGCTGGAAGAGGCCCTGCGTCGTGGTCACAGCGTCACCGCGATAGCCCGTGACCCGGCGAAAATCGGCAACCGCGCCGGAGTGGTGAGCAAGGCGGTCGACGTGCTGGACGGCGCGGCGTTGCAGGCAGCGGTCGCCGGCCACGATGTGGTGATCAGCGCGGCGCTCTTTTCCACTATCCCGCCCAAGGCCCTGATCGAGCCGGTGAAAAAAGCCGGCGTCAAACGCCTGCTGGTGGTGGGCGGTGCCGGTAGTTTGTTGCTGCCCGACGGCAGCCGGGTGATCGACTCTGTCGGTTTTCCGGAAGAGTACAAGCCAGAGGCCAGTGCCGGTGCGGTGCTCCTCGATACCCTGCGCCAGGAGAAGGAGCTGGACTGGACTTTCCTGTCGCCGTCGGCGGAGTTCATCGAAGGCGAGCGCCGTGGCCAGTTCCGCCTGGGCCAGGACCATCTGCTGGTAAGCGCCGAAGGCAAGAGCTGGATCACCTTCGCCGACTACGCCATCGCCATGATCGATGAGCTGGAAACACCGAAGCACTCCCGCCAGCGGTTCACGGTCGGTTACTGAGACATCCTGTAGCCGCTGCCGAAGGCTGCGATCGGCTGCGCAGCAGTCGTAAAACCAGACACCGCGTTTTTGCAGGTACAAGGTGTTGACCGGATTACGACCGCTGCGCGCTCGATCGCAGGCTGCGCCTACAGGGCTATCTGGCCCTGGCCTGTTCCACCAGCCAGTCCAGCAAGGCCCGCAACTGCGGCGATGGCGCTGAGCGATCGGGGTGGACCAGGTAGTAGCCCAGGCCGGTGCGCACCTTCAATGCAAATGGCATGACCAGCCGCCCGGCGCTCAGGTCTTCGCCGATCAATGCCCAGTCGCCAATGGCCACTCCCGTCCCCTGGGAGGCCACCGACATCGCCAGGTCCAGGGTTTCGAAATGCTGCCCCTTGCCGATGTTGTTCAGCACCGTTCCCGAGGCTTTCAGCCAGGTATTCCAGTCATGGGTATCCAGGGTCGGATGCAGCAGCATGTGTTGCTGCAGGTCGGCCGGGGTCTTCAGCGCTATCGCCCCTTCGAGCAATGCCGGTGAACACACCGGCGTCAGCTGTTCGTCGAACAGGTGATAGGCGCCGAGGGTGGAGGGAGGCGGGGCGCCGTAGATCACCGCGGCATCGAACTGTTCGCGGCTGAAGTCGACCCCGTGCTGCACTGTGGTGGTCAGCCGCACAGGCACGTCCGGCCGCTCCTTCTGCCACTGCATCAGGCGCGGCAACAACCAGCGCATCACGCAGGTGGACGCCTTGAGTTGCAGGGTGTCGCGGTTTCCCCCGACCTGTTCCACGCCCTCGCTGATCAGGCCGAACACCTGCTCCACCCGTGGCAGCCATTCCCGTCCTTCGCTCGTCAGGCTCAGGCCGCGGGCCTGGCGCTGGAACAAGGCATAACCCAGGTGACTCTCCAGGCCGGCGATCTGCCGGCTCACCGCACCCTGGGTGATATGCAGCTGCTCGGCCGCGTGGGTGAAGTTGCAGCAGCGCGCGGTGATCAGAAAGGTGTGCAGCGCGGGCAGGGGCGGGAGGCGTTTCATAAAGGGCCAAGGCATGACGTGAGGACATGGCTAGTATGACTTTTTATCCATTGTTCCCGCTACACGCGGCCCGTTCCAATGACGCCTTCCCCGTGCCTGGCCATGCAGCGGCCAGCCAGGCACACCGTCTCAAGCGAACAAGAAGGGCAAGACATGGCGACGTGCGGCGAAGTGTTGGTCAAGTTACTCGAAGGTTATGGCGTCGAGCAGGTCTTCGGCATTCCCGGGGTGCATACCGTCGAGCTGTATCGCGGCCTGGCCCGTTCGCGCATCCGGCATGTCACGCCGCGTCACGAGCAGGGCGCCGGATTCATGGCCGACGGTTATGCCCGCACCAGCGGCAAGCCGGGGGTGTGCTTCATCATCACCGGCCCGGGGATGACCAACATCACCACCGCCATGGGCCAGGCCTATGCCGACTCGATTCCGATGCTGGTGATCTCCAGCGTGCAGTCGCGCAACCAGCTCGGCGGCGGTCGCGGCAAGCTGCACGAGCTGCCGAACCAGGGCGCCCTGGTGGGCGGCGTGGCGGCCTTCTCCCATACCCTGATGTCGGCGGCGGAACTGCCGGGCGTGCTGGCCCGCGCCTTCGCGTTGTTCCAGGCCGGTCGCCCGCGGCCGGTGCACATCGAGATCCCCCTCGATGTGCTGGTGGAGGAGGCCGATGAGCTGCTCGACAGCGAGCCGGTGAGCATCGCCCGGGCCGGCGCCGCGCCCGCCGCGGTTGCCCGGATGAGCCAGTTGCTGGCGGGCGCCCGGCGCCCGCTGATCCTCGCCGGTGGCGGCGCGATCGATGCCGCTGCATCCCTGACCCGCCTCGCCGAATTGCTCCAGGCCCCCGTGGCCCTGACCATCAATGCCAAGGGTATGCTGCCGTCGCGGCACCCGTTGCTGATCGGCTCGACCCAGTCGCTGGTGGCGACCCGCGCCCTGGTGGCCGATGCCGACGTAGTCCTGGCCATCGGCACCGAACTGGCCGAAACCGACTACGACGTGACTTTCGCCGGTGGCTTCGAGATTCCGGGCGCCCTGCTGCGCATCGACATCGACCCTGACCAGACCGTGCGCAACTATCCGCCGAAAGTGGCGCTGGTGGCCGACGCGCACAGCGCAACCGAAGCCTTGCTGGCCGAGCTGGGCAAACAATCGCTGAGCGAGCGCGATAGTGCCTGGGGCACGGTCCGCGCCGCTGCCTTGCGCAACGCACTGGAGCTGCAGTGGGACGCGCCGACCCGGGCGCAGACGCGGCTCCTCGAAACCCTAGTGCAGGAGTTGCCGGAGATCGTCATCGTCGGCGACTCCACGCAGCCGGTGTACAGCGGCAACCTGACCTTCAACCCCGAGCGTCCGCGCCGCTGGTTCAACTCCTCGACCGGCTACGGCACCTTGGGTTATGCCTTGCCGGCGGCGATCGGCGCCTGGCTCGGCGGCGCTTCCGAGCGCCATGCCCGGGGCCCGGTGGCGTGCCTGATCGGCGATGGCGGCCTGCAGTTCACCCTGTCGGAACTGGCCTGCGCGGTGGAAGCGCGCACGCCGGTCATCGTGCTGCTGTGGAATAACCAGGGCTATGAAGAGATCAAGAAATACATGGTCAACCGCGACATCGAGCCGGTGGGCGTGGACATCTACACGCCGGACTTCATCGGCGTGGCCAAGGCCCTGGGCTGCGCTGCCGAGGCCATCGACAGCGTCGACGGATTGCGCGATGCGCTGCGCGCGGCCAGCGATCGCCAGGGACCGACCCTGATCGAAATCGACCAGGCCGGCTGGATGCGGGCGGTGCAGGCATGAGTCAGGCAAACCTGTTGAACGGCCTCTACATCGACGGTCAGTGGCGTGCTGGCAGCGAGCTGTTGCCGGTGATCAATCCCTCCACCGAAGAGCCGTTGGCGCTGGTCGGTGGTGGCGACCGGCATAGCGTCGAGCAGGCGGTAACGGCCGCCCAGGCCGGGCTGGTGCAGTGGGCCGCGGCCAGCGGTGCCGAGCGTGGCGCGGTGTTGCGGCGGATCGCCGCCGGTGTCGCCGAGCGCCGTGAGCGCCTGATGCATCTGCAGTCGAGCAATAACGGCAAGCCGCAATTCGAAGCGGCCATCGACGTCGATGATGTGATTGCCACCTTCGAGTACTACGCGGGGCTGGCCGAGGGCCTGGACGCCGCCCAGGATCGCGACGTGCCGTTGCCCAGCGATGATTTCAGCGCCCGTGTACGGCGTGAACCCTGTGGTGTGGTCGGCTTGATCGTGCCGTGGAATTTCCCGATGGTCACCACCGCCTGGAAGCTCGCGCCGGCCCTGGCCGCCGGTTGCAGCGTGGTGCTCAAGCCCTCGGAAGTCACCCCGCTGCCGGAGCTGGAACTGGCGGCGATCATTGCCCGGAGCGGCTTGCCCAAGGGTGTGTTCAACCTGGTCTGCGGCACCGGGCTGGCGGTGGGTGCGCCGCTGGCGGCCGATCCGCGGGTGGCGAAGATTTCCTTCACCGGCAGCAATGCGGTCGGGGTCCAGGTCATGCAGCGCGCGGCGGAGACGGTCAAGGGCGTGAGCCTGGAACTGGGCGGCAAATCTTCGCTGCTGGTGCTGGCGGATGCCGATCTCGAACTGGCGGTGGAGCTGGCCTGCGGCGGCGGTTTTTTCAACGCCGGGCAGATGTGCTCCGCCACCAGCCGGGTGCTGGTGGCCGACGAACTGGCGGACGAGTTCCTGCTGCGCCTCAAGGCGCGGGCCGAGGCGATTCGGGTGACGGATCCTTTCGATCCTGACGTGGAGATGGGCGCGCTGGTCAACCAGGCGCAATACCAGCGAGTGCTCGGCCATATCGATCGCGGGCTGAGTGCCGGGGCCAGGCTGGTATGTGGTGGCGAGCGTCCGGCGGACCGCGCGCGCGGCTTTTTTGTCCGGCCGACCATCTTCACCGAAGTGCCCCTCGACAGCGCGCTGTGGCGTGAGGAGATCTTTGGCCCGGTGCTCTGCGTGCGCAGTTTCGTCAGCGAGGCCGAGGCCATCGCGCTGGCCAATGACAGCGAATTCGGCCTGGTGGCCAGTGTGGTCGGCAGCGATGTAGAGAACGCCGAGCGGGTCGCCAATGCCTTGCAGGCCGGGCTGGTGTGGATCAACGCACCGCAGGTGATCTTCCCGCAGACCGCCTGGGGCGGCTACAAGCAGAGCAGCATCGGCCGCGAGCTGGGGCCTTGGGGATTGCAGGCATTCCAGGAGATCAAGCACGTGGTTCGCGCGCGCTGAGCCGCGCAAAAAATGCCCCATACCTGGCCAGGAGGCATGGGGTCTTCAGTTTCGGTGATTGCGCTTATCGGACGCTGCTGCGCAGGCGCGCCATGTCCCGCAGCGGCGGGGCGCCGAACTGGCGGCTGTATTCGCGGCTGAACTGCGAAGGGCTTTCGTAGCCGACCCGGTAACCGGCAGCGGACGCCTCCAGCCCCTCGGTCAGCATCAGGCGCCGGGCTTCCTGCAGGCGCAATTGCTTCTGATACTGCAAGGGGCTCATGGCGGTCATGGCCTTGAAGCGGTGGTGCAGAGTCGACACGCTGAGGTTCACCCCGCGCGCCAGATCGTCGATGCGCAGCGGTTGCTCGTAGTTGCTGTTCAGCCATTTGATGGCCTGGCTGACCCGATGGCCCTGGCTGTTGGCGATGGCAATCTCATACAGCCGGTGGCCCTGGGGGCTGCGCAGCAGCCGGTAGAGAATCTCCCGACGAATCAGCGGCGCGAGCATGGCGATGTCTTTGGGCGTATCCAGCAGGCGGGTCAGGCGCAGCACGGCGTCGAGCATCGGCGTATCCAGGCGCTCCACATACAGGCCGCGGCCGACCGGACGGTTCGGCACCCCCAGCGGCCCGGCATCGGCGATCAGCGTGCTGATCTCGGCCGGGTCGATGTCCAGGCGCAGGGCCAGGACCGGTTCCAGCGGCGAGACATCGGCCAGACGCCCGCTCAACGGCATGGAAACCGAGACCACCAGGTAGTTGAGCGGGTCGTAGTTGAACTCCTCGTCGGCCAGCCGTACTTCCTTGCGACCCTGGGCCATGATGCACAGGGCCGGCTGGGCCAGCACCGAGGCGAAATCGTGGGAGTGGCTGTAGCGCGAGACGAACAGCGACTGGATCGCCGTGGCGTAGCTGCCGTCTTCGCCGGTGTTGCGCGCAATGATCCCGGCCAGCTCCGCCCGCTGTTTTTCCATCTCCGCATCCAGTGGCGGCTGCTGGGTTTCGAGCGATGACATGAAGGCCCCTCCGGGAAGATTGCGAATGGCCACAGCTTAAATTTGTGCAAGCGCCAGGGGTAGGCGAATCCTGCGTAAATCTTGCCTGATCCTGCCGCGCGTGCGCGTGTGAGCAGAGCCGGGTCCTGCACGCGGGCTGTCACTTGCTTGAAACAACGTTGTGGTTTTTTTCCGCAGCCAGGTCCGGCCTCGGTGTTGTCCAGCCAGATTCGCAGGATTGTGCAATGCGCTGGCAGGAATCGACTAACGGCCGTTGCGCCGGACGCTTAATCTTGGATCCTGTCGCAGCCCGTCCCATGGCTGCCTCGACACCACCCTGGGAGGGTCGCACATGTCCACGCATATTCCCGTCAGCCACATGGCATTCGTTCGCGCCCGCGCCGGTCGTTCAACCGAGCTGGGTGCTCGCTTGAGCAGCCTGATCGAACCATCCCGCCAGGCCACAGGTTGCCTGCAGTTCGCCTTGCAGCATTCGCAGTGCGACGCTGATTTGTGGCTGGTCTCCGGATTCTGGAGCAGCCAGCAGGCAATGACCGATTACTTCTGTTCGCCGGCCATGGCGATATTCGCCGAGCTGGTCCAGGACCTGGTGGTCAACAGCCTGGATTTCCATACCTTCCGCGACGTCTCGGCGGCCCAGGCCGAAGGCGAATACGCACAACTGAACGGGGCACCGGTACACCAGCTGGCCAGCTGAGGGTTTAGAATGGCCGACTTTCCATTGGCCAGGACCAGCAACATGGCACGTAAAGAGTTTGCAGCATACGAAGCGGTTTCCGCCGTGGTTCCAGGTGAAGGGGGCTACAGCGCCGCCATCGCGGTCAAGGCCCTGGGTGGTTCAGGGGCACCGCGCTTTCACAAGATCCTGGACGACCAGAAATTCAAGACCGCCCATGACGCCGACCAGGCTGCCGCGCAGAAGCTTGAGCAGTTGATCGACGTGAACGAAGACGGCGAACTGGCCTGGGCAACGGCCTGATCCAGGTTGCTGATCTGAAAAACTATCTGATCTGAAAAACTACCTGACCGCCCCCGGGCGGAACATCTTGAACAAGGCCTCTGGCCCCAGCTGGAAATAATCCGCCGGCCCGCCGCCGCGCAGAATCGGTTCTGCCGCGGCGGTGTCGTATATCCCATCCTTGAGCAGCCACTTGGCGATATGCACGGCGACCACTTCGCCGAGGATCAGCCAGCTGGGCACCAACTCCTGATCCACGCGCTGCAGTTGAATGATCTGGGTGACCTTGCACTCGAAGGACACCGGGCTTTCGGCTACCCGCGGCACAGCAATCACTTTCGAGGCCACGGGCGTCAGCCCCGCCAGTTCGAACTCATTGACCTCGGCCGATACGGCGGCGCAGCTCTGGTTCATCTGCTCGGCCAGCGGGCGGGTGGCGAGGTTCCAGGCGAACTCGCCGGTCTGCTCGATGTTGTTCAGGCTGTCTTTGCGACCGACGCTGGAGAAACCGATGATCGGCGGAATGTAATTGAAGGCGTTGAAAAAACTGTAGGGCGCCAGGTTCAGCCGGCCTTGCGTGTCCTGGGAGGAAATCCAGCCGATCGGCCGCGGGCCGACGATGGCATTGAACGGATCATGGGGCAGGCCGTGGCCCTGGGCGGGTTCGTAGTAATGAATGTCTTCGGACATGACAGGCTCTTGCGCGGACAAAGAGGGAAGCTCGCCATAGTGCAAGCCATTGAACGTGAATGCCAGCTTGCGGCGCGCGGTTTTTCCCCGGGCCAGAAACACTAAGCCCGGCCGAAGCCGGGCTGCGGGACATCCCTGAGGGTTAGCCGATAGCGGCGGCAGTCCCGGTGCGATCGAAGCCGTCGGCAGCGATTGCGTCAGCGGTACCGGTGCGATCGAAACCATCGGAGGCGACTGCGCCAGCGGTGCCGGTGTGATCGAAGCCATCGGAGGCGACTGCGCCTGCGGTGCCAGTGTGGTCGAAGCCATCGGAGGCGACTGCGCCTGCGGTGCTAGTGTGGTCGAAGCCATCGGCAGCGATAGCGGCGGCGGTGCCGGTACGATCGAAACCGTCGGAAGCCAGGCTGGCGCTGGCCGAGCTGCCCGAGGTGAAAGTGGCCGAGCCAGTGCGGTCGTAACCATCGGCGGCGAAGGTGTTGGCAGCCAGTACGGAAAGGGTCAGGGCGAGGATCAGTTTGCTTTTCATGGTGGTCACTCCAGGTTCGTTGACGTTTTGTGCAGTGGGTGTGAAATGGATACTACGCCAGTTAATTTGATTAAAAAGCGCAAATAAGTGCTTAAAAATATCTATTAAATCGATGTTTGTGGCGTCAGGAACCACTGCATAAAGCCGCTTTGCTGCTTCTACGTGTTTGACGCGCCGACACCGATTTCGATGGAGGCAGGATGCGGGCAGGGCATTAACCGATCATTAACCTGTCCGGGCCGTCGAAAAATCGTGATCAACGGTTTGATTGGCGGGGGCGGGAATGCTGGTGGCGATGAATGCCGGAGGGCTTGCTACGTGAGCTGGAGGGCAGGTCTTGATCGTTGAGCGGGCGGTGTTGCGGTGATCGGGGGCAAGTCGGATTGCCGCCCGCTCGCTCCTACAGAAGCACGCTTGCTCGCGATGGGTTTTTACCTGACAGCACAGCGCGAGGGCCTTGCACCCTCGCGCTTTTTTTGCCGGTCAGTCAGTCTCGATCCGCGAGTGTTTGCGGGTGTCTTTCATGGTGATGTAGACCAGCAGCGACACGGCGATGCAGGCGGTGACATACCAGTAGTAACCGGTTTCCATGCCGACGCTCTTGAACCACAGCGCGATGTATTCGGCGGTGCCGCCGAAGATCGACACAGTCAGCGCGTAGGGCAGGCCCACGCCCAGGGCGCGGATCTCGGTCGGGAACAGCTCGGCCTTGACCACCGCGTTGATCGAGGTGTAGCCGCTGACGATGATCAGCGCCGCCATGATCAGGAAGAACGCACCCCACCAGCTCTGGATGGTGTGCAGGGTGGTGAGGATCGGCACGGTGAAAAGAGTGCCGAGGATGCCGAAGGCGATCAGGATCGGACGTCGGCCGATCTTGTCCGACAGCGCGCCGATCACCGGCTGCAGGCACATGAACAGGAACAGGGTCGCCGCGGAAATGGTGGTGGAGTCGGAGATGCTCATGCCGACGGTGTTCACCAGGTATTTCTGCATGTAGGTGGTGTAGGTGTAGAAGGCCAGGGTGCCGCCCATGGTCAGGCCGACCACGGTCATCAGCTCTTTCGGATGACGCATCAGGGTGCGCATCAGGCTTTCTTTCGGCTTTTCCTTCTTCTTGGTGAAGGACTCGGTTTCTTCCATGCCGCGACGCAGGTACAGCGCGACGATCGCGCACAGGGCGCCGATGCCGAACGGAATGCGCCAGCCCCAGGATTGCAGCTCTTCGGTGGTCAGCACGTTCTGCAGCACGATCAGCACCGCCAGGGCGATGAGCTGGCCGGAGATCAGGGTCACGTACTGGAAGCTGGAGAAGAAGCCACGACGTTCCTTGGTCGCCATCTCGCTGAGGTAGGTGGCCGAGGTGCCGTATTCGCCGCCGACCGACAGGCCCTGCATCAGGCGCGCCAGGACCAGCAGGACCGGGGCGCCGACGCCGATGGTTTCATAGCCGGGAGTCAGGGCGATGATCAGGGAGCCGAAGCACATCAGCAGTACCGAGGCCATCAATGCGGCCTTGCGGCCCTTGCGGTCAGCGTAGAGCCCCATCAGCCAGCCGCCGATCGGACGCATCAGGAAGCCCACGGCGAAGATCGCAGCGGTGTTGAGCAGTTGCGCGGTGGTGTCGCCCTTGGGGAAGAAGACTTTGGCGAAGTACAGGGAGAAGGCGGCGTAGACGTACCAGTCGTACCACTCGACCATGTTGCCGACCGAACCGCTGAAGATCGATTTCAGGCGACTGGCAGTGGTCTTTTCTTTGGCAGGCGCAGCTGCCGCCCCAAGAGGCAGGGTTTGCGAGTTATCCATGACGGATCCTTCATTTAATTGTTTTTGTGGAGCGCGCCGAAACGCAGCCTGCAGGGGCTATAGCAGGAGCTGTGCCAGGAACCGAGAGGCCCGGTTTAGAAGGGTCTTGAGAATTCGATGAGCGGAAATCCGCTCATTGGCGAAGGTGCGTGAGCGGAAAGTTGCCGATGAGGGTGGTGTTGCTGAGGGCGTCTTCGCGAGCAAGCTCGCTCCTACAGAAGCTAGGTGATCCCTGTAGGAGCGAGCTTGCTCGCGATAGGACCTCGGGCCTCACTCCTCCCCGAGAAACATCTCCCGCGCCAGCCCATGGCGCTGCATCTTTTCATTGAAGGTGCGGCGCGGCAGTTGCAGCTCATTGAGCACCGCCTTGATATCGCCCTTGTGCCGGGTCAGCGCGGCCCGCAGGCATTGCGCCTCGAAGGCTTCCTGCTGCGCCGCCAGGGACTGGCCGGGATCGATGGCTTCCGGCTCGGGCTCGCCCAGGCCGAGCACCTGGCGTTCGGCGACGTTGGCCAGTTCGCGCACGTTGCCCGGCCAGTCGTGGCTGAGCAGGCGGCTCAACTGCGCTCCGCTGAGGGGCGCGACGCCGCGGCCCAGGCGTTCGGCGGCGGCATGGGCGAAGTGTTCGTACAGCAGCGGAATGTCCTCGCGCCGGTCGCGCAGCGGCGGCAGGCGCAGCTGCGCGACGTTCAGGCGGTAGGCCAGGTCTTCGCGAAAGCGCCCGGCGCGGGCTTCGTCCAGCAGGTCCGGCTTGGTCGCGGCAATGATCCGCAGATCCACGGCAATGCTCTGGTTGGAACCCAGTCGCTCGAGCTTCTGTTCCTGCAGCACCCGCAGTAGCTTGACCTGCTGGGCCAGCGGCATGCTTTCGATCTCGTCGAGGAACAGGGTGCCGCCGTCGGCGTATTCCAGCTTGCCGATGCGCTTGCCCTGGGCACCGGTAAAGGCGCCGCTTTCATGGCCGAACAGCTCGGCTTCGAACAGCTGCTCGGGGATCGCCGCGCAGTTCAGGGCGACAAAGGGCTTGTCGGCGCGCGGCCCGAAATCATGCAGGCAGCGGGCGACCAGTTCCTTGCCGCTGCCGGTCTCGCCGCGGATCAGCACGTTGACCGGCAGCGCGGCCAGGTCCACCACCTGGCGCCGCAGGGTCTGCAAGGCGCGGGATACGCCGAGCAGGGTGGAGTCGATTTTCTCCCGGGTATCGGCCTGTTCGTGCAGGCGCCGGTTCTCCAGTACCAGGCTGCGTTTGTCCAGGGCCCGGCGCAGGCTGCTCAGCAGGGTTTCCGGGCTGAAGGGTTTTTCCAGGAAGTCATAGGCGCCGTCGCGCATCGCTTCCACCGCCATCGGCACGTCGCCGTGGCCAGTCAGCAGGATCACCGGCAGGTCGGGGTCGCATTGCTGCACCTGTTTGAGCAGCTCCAGGCCGCTGATGCCAGGCATGCGCACGTCGCTGAGGATCACCCCGGGGAAGTCCCTGGGCAGCCGGGCCAGGCAGTCCTCGGCGCGGCTGAACAGCTGCACCTCGAAGCCCGACAGGCTCAGCCATTGTTCGACGGCGGTACGAATACTGGCTTCGTCGTCGACCAGCATCACCGAATTCAACATGGGATATGCGCCTCCAGGTCGATGGGCAGGCTCAGGGTGAAGATCGCGCCCTGGCCTTGATTGCCGGCGCTCAGGCGCCCGCCCAGTTCGTGGACGATAGCGTAGGACACCGCCAGCCCCAGCCCCAGGCCGTCGCCCACCGGCTTGGTGGTGAAGAACGGATCGAAGACGTTCGGCAGGTGTTCTTCGGCGATGCCGCCACCGCTGTCGATGACGCTCAGGTTCCACAGCTGCTGGTCGGCTTCGAGGCGGATTTCCAGGTGCTTGAGGGGCTTGTCGTGCATGGCGTCCAGGGCGTTGCGCAGCAGGTTGATCAGCACCTGCTCCAAGCGTATGGCATCGCCGCGCACCCAGGCCGGGCGCGTCAGTTGCAGGCGCGTGTCGACCTGTTCGTCGCGCAGCCGGGTGTCCAGTAGTTGCAGGGCCTGGTCGACCACCGCCGCCAGGTCCAGGCGTTCACGCAGGCCGCTGGGGCTCTTGCGGGCGAAGGTTTTCAGGTGGCCGGTGAGGCTGGCCATGCGGGTCAGCATGTCGTCCAGCGGTTTCAGGGCCTGGTAGGCCTCGTCGACCCGCCCGTGATCGAGCAGCAGGCGCAGGGTGGCCAGCTGCATGCGCTGGGTGGTCAGCGGCTGGTTGATCTCGTGGGCCAGGGCCGCGGACATCTGCCCCAGGGCCGCCAGCTTGGCCGATTGCACCAGGCCGTCCTGGGCGGTGCGCAGGTCGCGGGTGCGTTCCTCGACCAGGCGTTCGAGCTCTTCGCGGCTGCGCTGGCGCAGCCTGGCCAGGCGCCAGCGCTGGTTGAGGAACAGCAGCAGGAACACCAGGGTCAGCCAGGCGCCGGCGGCGGCCAGGCCAGCGTTGCGTCGGTCTTCGAAGGCGATCTGTGGGCGGCGTAGCAGGTGCAGGGTCCAGCCTTCGGTGGCCAGGGGCAGGGACTCCCACAGGTAGTCGACGCTGCCGTCCGGGCCCTCGACCCGGGTCAGCGTACTGTTGTCGTCAAAGCGCCGCAGTGGCCGGTGTTCGAGCGGGGTCAGCAATTGTTTGTCGTACTGCCGGGTGGCCTTGAGTTCGGCGCGGTCGCTGTCCGACAACGGACGCAACTGGCGATAACGCCAGCCCGGCTGGTTGGCGATGAACACGATGCCACGGGCATCGCTGACCAGCAGGGTGTCGCTGCCCTGGCTCCATTCGCGCTCCAGTTCGGGAAACTCCAGTTTCACCACCATGGCGCCGAGGAACTGTTCCTGCTCGTCCTTGACCGCGCTGGAGAGGAAATAGCCGGGAATGCCGCTGGTGACACCCACCGCATAGAAGCGTCCGCTGCCCTGGCTGCGAGTCTGGCTGAAGTAGGGGCGAAAGCCGTAGTTGTGCCCGACGTAGCTGCTGGGCAGGCGCCAGTTGCTGGCGGCCACGGCGAGGCCGGTGTGGTCCAGCAGTTCCAGGGTGGAGGAGCGGGCGGCGCCGTTGATCCGTTCCAGTTTGCGGTTCAGGGCGCCCTGCTGTTCCGGGCCGACCGGGCCCTTGAGCGCCGAGCGCAGTTCCGGGTCCAGCGCCAGCACGGCGGGCAGGGCGCGGTAACGCTCGATCAGGGTATGCAGGGAGTTGGCGTACAACGCCAGTTGCTCGCTGGCGCGGGCGGCATCGTCTTCCAGCGCCTGACGTTCGGCATGGCGCATGGCGAAGGTCGCGCTGACCACGGCGCCGGCCAGAATCACCAGGGTATAGAAGGTCAAGCGCAGCGGGCGGGAGATCTGGACCATGAGTCAAGGGCAGGCTGAAAGGGGCAGGAAAGATAACATGCCTGTCCGAGGCTTCGTTGATCGTGGACAGCCCTGGCCCGGGCAGGCATGAAAAAGGCGGCGCTGCTCATCGAGCAACGCCGCCTTGGGTGACCGGCCGAAACGCTTACTGCACTTCTACCGCCAGGCTTTCACTGATCTTTTTCTGCCAGATGGCAGGACCGGTGATGTGCACCGACTCGCCTTTGCTGTCGACCGCGACAGTGACCGGCATGTCTTTGACTTCGAACTCGTAGATCGCTTCCATGCCCAGTTCGGCAAAGGCCAGGACCTTGGACTTCTTGATCGCCTGGGCCACCAGGTAGGCAGCGCCGCCGACGGCCATCAGGTACACGGCCTTGCTGTCCTTGATCGCTTCGATCGCGGTCGGGCCGCGCTCGGACTTGCCGATCATGCCCAAGAGGCCAGTCTGCTCGAGGATCTGGCGGGTGAACTTGTCCATCCGCGTCGCGGTGGTCGGGCCAGCCGGGCCCACCACTTCGTCACCGACCGGATCGACCGGGCCGACGTAGTAGATGAAGCGACCCTTGAGGTCCACCGGCAGGGTTTCGCCCTTGTTCAGCATCTCGACCATGCGCTTGTGCGCGGCGTCGCGACCGGTGAGCATCTTGCCGTTGAGCAGGACGGTTTCGCCCGGCTTCCAGCTCTGCACTTCTTCCGGAGTCAGGGTGTCGAGGTTGACGCGACGGGCCGACGGACCGGCTTCCCAGACGATTTCCGGGTAGGCGTCCAGAGGTGGCGCTTCCAGGGACGCAGGGCCCGAGCCGTCGAGCACGAAGTGCGCGTGACGGGTCGCGGCGCAGTTCGGGATCATGCACACCGGCAGGGAGGCGGCGTGGGTCGGGTAGTCCATGATCTTCACGTCGAGCACGGTGGTCAGGCCGCCCAGGCCCTGGGCGCCGATGCCCAGCTGGTTGACCTTCTCGAACAGCTCCAGGCGCATCTCTTCGATACGGTTCTGTGGGCCGCGGGCCTTCAGCTCGTGGATGTCGATGGATTCCATCAACACTTCCTTGGCCATCACCGCGGCTTTCTCGGCGGTGCCGCCGATGCCGATGCCGAGCATGCCCGGCGGGCACCAGCCGGCGCCCATGGTCGGAACGGTCTTCAGCACCCAGTCGACGATCGAGTCGGACGGGTTGAGCATGGCCATCTTCGACTTGTTCTCGGAACCGCCGCCCTTGGCCGCCACGTCCACTTCCACGGTGTTGCCGGGAACGATGGAGTAGTGGATGACCGCCGGGGTGTTGTCCTTGGTGTTTTTACGAGCGCCCGCCGGGTCGGCGAGGATCGAGGCCCGCAAGACGTTTTCCGGCAGGTTGTAAGCGCGACGCACGCCTTCGTTGATCATGTCGTCCAGGCCCATGGTCGCGCCGTCCCAGCGCACGTCCATGCCCACGCGTACGAATACGGTGACGATACCGGTGTCCTGGCAGATCGGGCGGTGGCCGGTGGCACACATGCGCGAGTTGATCAGGATCTGCGCCATGGAGTCACGGGCCGCTGGCGATTCTTCGCGCAGGTAGGCTTCGTGCATCGCCTGGATGAAATCCACGGGGTGGTAGTAGGAAATGAATTGCAGGGCGTCGGCAACGCTCTGAATCAGGTCGTCTTGCTTGATCACGGTCATGAGTCGCGCTCCTCTAAAAGACGGGAACATTTAATAAGGTGCTTGCAGCTTGGGTGCATCGGTCGGTTGCAAACACCTTCAAGGCACGCCGGACACACTGGCGCGACGCTAAAAAGGCGCGGCAGTATACCGCGCCTCGGGGCCAGGCACACGCGCCGGCAGTCAAACCAAAGTCGCATGCCCGGGACACGCCAGCCGGGGATGCCGCCAGGCATGACGGTAGGCGCGGCCCGGGGCGGGATGGCGCCGGGCGGGGACAAAAATGGGATAGTTATTTTTTGGCGACACCACTAAAGTGGCAAGTGGCCTGTAGGGTAGGAAACTCTTTAAAGCCCCCTTTCGCATGGTGAGTCAACGATTGACCCATAACGCTATCCAGAGTCTTTTACTCAAGCGCTTCGTTCTTGCGGCGGGTACCTATGGACTGGCGTTACTGCTGCTCTGGCTGGCGATTTTCAGCGGCTACTATTCGGCGCCGCTGCGTTCGGCGCTGATCGATACCGGCTTGGTGGTGCTGAGCCAGGCGGTGCTGCTCTGGCTGTTTGTGTCCGGGCGCAACCTGCGCTTTCGCGACCCGAGCCTGACCGAGATCCAGATCCTCCTGGGCATCGGCTGGCAGACCTGGATGCTGGCCCACCTCGATACCGCGCGCGGCACCTTCCTGGTGTTCTATCCGCTGATGCTGTTGTTCGGCCTGTTCCACCTTCCGCGCCGGGCCTTCGTGCGGTGCGCCCTGTGCATTTTCATCGGCTTTGCCGGGATCACGCTGTGGGACGGCTACCACTTCCGCCTGGCCGATCCGATGCTCGCCGTGCTGCAGGTGTGCGTGCTGTTCGTGGTGCTGGCCTGGCTGTGCCTGTATGCCAGCTATGTGCAGGCTTCCCGACAGCGCATGCGGCAACGGCGCTTCGCCTTGCAGGCGCACCAGGACACCTTGCGCGGCATGATGCGACAACTGGAAGACCTGGTCGCCACCGACGAACTGACCGGCCTGTACAATCGACGGCATTTCCTGCGGCTGGCGTCGCGCGAACTGCACGCGATGAGCCTGGACCAGATGCATGGCCTGGCGCTGATCGACCTCGATCACTTCAAGCGGATCAACGACGTGCACGGCCATGCCGCCGGCGATCAGGTGCTGCAGGCGTTCGCCGCCGTGGCCAGCGCCTGCTTGCGCGATGGCGATGTATTGGCCCGCTACGGCGGCGAGGAGTTTGTCATGTTGTTGCCCGATTGCGATCCCGAACGCCTGACCTCCTGCTGCGAGCGTCTGCGCGTGGCCTTCATGGACGCCCAGTTGATCGGGGTCGAGGTGCATGGCCTGAGCCTGTCCGTGGGGATGACCCTGGTGGAGCTGGGCGACGATCTGGACGACGCTCTGCAACGCGCCGACCAGGCGCTGTACCGGGCCAAGCGCGACGGGCGCAACCGCTGCGCCGCGGCCTGGGAAAATATCGATGCCTGAGCTGCGTGTCGGTGAGCGGCAGTGGTCGGTGGCCGCCGGCAGCAATCTGCTCGATGCCTTGAATCAGGCTGGCGTGGCGGTGCCTTACAGCTGCCGCGCCGGCAGTTGTCACGCCTGCCTGGTGCACTGCGTCGAGGGCCTGCCCAGCGACAGCCGGCCCGATGCCCTGAGCGACGATCAGCGCCAGCGCGGCTGGCGGCTGGCCTGCCAGTGTCAGGTGGTGGAGGACCTGCGGGTCGAAACCTACGACCCGCTGCGCGATGGCGCGCCGGCCGAGGTGGTGGGCGTCGACTGGCTGTCGGCCACGGTGCTGCGCCTGCGCTTGCAGCCGGAGCGCAACCTGCGTTATCAGGCCGGCCAGCACCTGGTGCTGTGGACGGCCTCCGGCGTGGCGCGGCCGTATTCGCTGGCGAGCCTGCCCGGCGAAGACCGTTTTCTCGAATTCCACCTCGATTGCCGCCAGCCCGGCGAGTTCAGCGACGCGGCGCGCCAGCTCAAGCCCGGCGATGGTTTGCGCCTGGGCGAGCTGCGCGGCGGGGCGCTGCATTACGACCCGGACTGGCAAACCCGGCCATTGTGGCTGCTGGCGGCGGGCACCGGGCTGGCGCCCTTGTTCGGCATCCTGCGCGAGGCTTTGCGCCAGGATCATCAAGGCGCCATCCGCGTCATTCACCTGGCCCATGACGCCAGCGAACATTACCTGGCCAAGCCTCTGGCGGCGCTGGCGGCGAGCCGCGCCAACCTCAGTGTCGAGCTATGGACCGCGACCGAGCTGCCAGCGGCTTTGGCACAACTGCGGCTTGTTTCGCGGCAAACCCAGGCCTTACTCTGCGGGCACCCCGACAGCGTCGATGCCTTCGCCCGACGCTTGTATTTGGCGGGGCTGCCGCGCAATCAACTGCTGGCCGACGTATTCCTGCCCCGTGGTTGAGCGCTGATCCGGCCTGAGCGAGACCCCCATGACCGATACCATCCTGCTTGAACGCGAGGGCGGGCTGCTGACCCTGCGTCTGAACCGCCCGGACAAGAAAAATGCCCTGACCCGGGCCATGTACAGCCAGTTGGCCGAAGGACTGCGGCAAGCCGACGCCGACCCTGAGATCCGCGCGGTACTGATCAGCGGCAGCAGCGACTGCTTTACCGCCGGCAACGACATTGCCGACTTCCTCCAGCAGCCGCCCAGCGGGCTCGACAGCCCGGTCTTCCAGTTCATGCGCAGCCTGTTCGAATGCCGCAAGCCGGTGGTCGCCGCGGTCGCGGGCCCGGCCGTGGGGATCGGCACCACCCTGTTGCTGCATTGCGACCTGGTGTACGTCAGCCGCGATGCCCGCTTGCGCATGCCTTTCGTCAATCTCGGCTTGTGCCCGGAGTTCGGTTCCAGCCTGATCCTGCCGCGCCTGCTCGGGCCGGCCAGAGCCGCGGAGCTGTTGCTGCTGGGCGAAGGTTTCAGCGGTGAACAGGCGGCGCAGTGGGGCATTGCCAACCTGGCCTTGGCCGATGGCGTGGCGACCCTGGACAAGGCCCGGGAGATGGCGCTGCGTTTCGAGAAGCTGGCGCCGCAGGCGGTGCAGATCAGCAAGCAGCTGATGCGCACGCCCGATCGCGAACAACTGCGCAAGGTGATCGAGGAGGAGGGCACCCTGTTCACCCAGCGCCTGCATTCGCCGGAAGCACTGGCTGCCTTGTCGGGGTTTCTTGCCAAGGGCTGATTCCAGCCTTGTAGGAACGAAGCTTGCTCGCGATCGCGGGCAACGCGTTGTTTCTGGTGGACCGCGGTGTAGCTATCGCGGGCAAGTCGGATCGCCGCCCGCTTGCTCCTACAGGTTCGCAGGATCCATAAAAAAGCCCCGCAGTCTTCACTGCGGGGCTTTTTATTGTTGCATCAGGGGGACTCAGACCATCGGGTCGCCAACGTGCAGGATCTTCATGCCGTTGGTGCCGCCGGTGGTGTGGTAGCTGTCGCCCTTGGTCAGGATCACCCAGTCGCCTTTCTCCACGACGCCGCGCTTGACCAGCTCGTCGATGGCCTTCTGGCTGACTTCGCTTGGCGGCAGGGATGCCGGGTCGAACGGGATGGTGTAGACGCCACGGAACATCGCAGTGCGGGCCTGGGCTTCGCGGTGCGGGGTGAACGCGTAGATCGGCACCGAGGAGCGGATACGCGACATGATCAGCGGGGTGTAGCCGCTTTCAGTCAAGGCGATGATCGCTTTAACGCCCGGGAAGTGGTTGGCGGTGTACATGGTGGCCAGGGCAATGCTCTCGTCGCAGCGCTCGAAGGTCTTGCCGATGCGGTGGCTGGAGGTCTTGCTGGTCGGGTGCTTTTCCGCGCCGATACAGATACGCGCCATGGCCTGGACCGCTTCGAGCGGGTAGGCGCCAGCGGCGGATTCGGCGGACAGCATCACGGCGTCGGTGTAGTCGAGCACGGCGTTGGCCACGTCGGACACTTCGGCGCGGGTCGGCATCGGGTTCTGGATCATCGACTCCATCATCTGGGTCGCGACGATCACCGCCTTGTTGTGGCGACGCGCGTGCAGGATGATTTTCTTCTGGATGCCCACCAGCTCGGCGTCGCCGATTTCCACGCCCAGGTCACCACGGGCCACCATCACGGCGTCGGAGGCCTTGATCAGGCCGTCGAGGGTTTCGTCGTTGGCCACGGCTTCGGCGCGCTCGATCTTCGCCACCAGCCAGGCGGTGCCGCCGGCCTCGTCGCGCAGTTGGCGGGCGTATTCCATGTCCGCGGCGTCGCGCGGGAAGGACACGGCCAGGTAGTCCAGGTCCATGGCCGCGGCCAGCTTGATGTCGGCCTTGTCTTTTTCGGTCAGGGCCGGGGCGGTCAGGCCGCCACCGCGACGGTTGATGCCCTTGTGGTCCGACAGCGGGCCGCCGATGGTCACGACGCAATGCAGTTCGGTGCTGGTGGCGGTTTCGACGCGCATCACCACGCGGCCGTCGTCGAGCAGCAGTTCGTCGCCCACGCCGCAGTCCTTGACCAGGTCCGGATAGTCGATGCCGACGATGTCCTGGTTACCTTCGGTCAGCGGGTGGCTGGTGGAGAAGGTGAACTTGTCACCGATCTTCAGCTCGATGCGCTTGTTGGCGAATTTGGCGATACGGATCTTCGGGCCTTGCAGGTCACCCAGCAGCGCGACGAAGCGGCCATGCTTGGCGGCCAGGTCACGCACCAGCTTGGCGCGAGCCTTGTGCTCGTCCGGGGTGCCGTGGGAGAAGTTCAGGCGGGCGACGTCCAGGCCAGCCAGAATCAGCTGTTCGAGAACTTCCGGCGAGTTACTGGCCGGGCCAAGGGTAGCGACGATTTTGGTACGACGGACGGACATGCAAAGACTCCTGAGTTCAAGCGCAACGAGAGGCTACTATGGTCCGCAGCTGTAGTCATTGTTCGTTTGCACTACTTATTCGTTTGTTTCTTTAAACGAACATTCCTGAAGATTTTCCAACGCGGGTCGATAACGTGCACAAGACAGGAGAACCCCCATGCGATTCGTGCTCATTGCTGCCCTGGCCGTCAGTGTTGTCGGCTGTACCCGCTGGTCGATGGACCATCATCTGAATACCGCCTACCGCGCCTATGACGCCGGCAACTGCGAACGGGTGATACTCGAACTGAGCCAGGTCGACCGCACGAGTCGCTCGCGCCCTTATATCCAGCCCGAGGTATCGATGCTGCGCGGACAGTGCCTGGAGCGGCAGAAGCTGTTCCTCGATGCGGCGCAGACCTATCAGTACATCATCACCGAGCACCCCAACAGCGAATACGCCTACCGCGCCCGCGCGCGCCTGGAAACCCTGCAGCAACTGGGGCATTTCCCTTCGCGCGGCAGCGCTCAAGCGCGTCCGACCGCGTTGTAACAATCGTCATCAGGCTATTGCTGATCCCGCATGAGCCTTGAGCTAACATCTGTGAGCCTGTTTTAGAGTATTGTTTCTAAAATGAGCCGACCGGGGCCGACAGTCCTCGGCGCGACGATGTTGAATGACCTTCTTGAATAGCGATGCATGACATGTTCACGGACCGGCGGATCGAGCGGCACCAGTTGCCGTGTTTTTTGAAAGTGTTCAATCGGCTGACCGATCGACCCATCGGTTATCTGGGCAACGTCTCCGAAGACGGCTTCATGTTGATCAGCCAGTTGCCGATGCTGATCGGCGCCGACTTCGAGTTGCGCCTGCAGGTGCCCGGCCGCGACGGCCAGCTGCAATCGATCGAGATCACTGCCTCCTGCCGCTGGTGCCATGAAGATGTCACGCCCCATCATTACGACACCGGCTTCGTGCTGCTGCGTTCGCCTCCCGAGTACCGCGAGCTGGTGACGGCCTTGCGCAGCTACTTCAGTTTCTACCCGTTGCAGACTTCCGCCTGACCGTTACAGCGTCCCGGCCTTTTTCCAGCTGAGGTAACGGGTCACCAGTTCCGCCCCCAGTTCACCCGGCCGCACATCGAGCAGGGCAACGCCCTGGGCGCTCAGGCGCTCATGCAGGTCGGCACGGGCATTCAGGTAATTGATCGTGCCGCAGTAAGTCAGGGCGTCGGGCAGGTTGTGCACGGGCGCCTGGTGCAGCTGATCGAGGACTTCCTCGCGCAGGCTGGCCACTAGCACCCGGTGCTGGCGCCCGAGGCGCTTGACCGCGGTCAGCAGTTCCTCGTCGTCCTCGTCCCGCAGATTGGTCACCAGCACCACCAGGGCCCGGCGTTTCTGGCGCGCCAGCAATTCGCTGGCGGCGGCCTGGAAGTCGGCGCAGCGCTGGCTGCTGTCCAGGTCGTAGACAGTGTTGAGCAAGGCACTCAACTGGCCCGCGCCCTTGACCGGCGCCAGGTAGCGGCGGCGTTCGCCGGCAAAGGTGCTCAGGCCCACCGCGTCGCCCTGGCGCAAGGCGACATAACTGAGCAGCAGGCAGGCGTTGAGCGCATGGTCGAAATGCGCCAGTTCACCGTCCTGGCTGCGCATGCGTCGGCCGCAGTCGAGCATGAAGACGATCTGCTGGTCGCGTTCGTCCTGGTACTCGCGGGCAATCGGCGTGCGTTGCCGGGCGGTGGCTTTCCAGTCGATCTGGCGCAGGCTGTCGCCCTCGCGAAACTCGCGCAGCTGGTTGAACTCCAGGCCCAGGCCACGACGCGGCTGTTGCCGTACGCCGATCTGGTTCAGCCAGTTGTCGACGGCCAGCAGCCGGGCGCCGTAGAGACGGGCGAAATCCGGGTAGACGCGCGTGCTGTCGTTGAGCTTCAGCAACCGACGCGCCGACCACAGGCCCAGCGGGCTGGGCAGGCTGATCTCGCAGCGCTCGAAGTTGAAATGGCCGCGCTTGAGCGGACGCACCCGATAACCCAGCGCCTGCGACTGGCCCGGCTCCAGGAGCATCGACTGCGGCAGGTATTCGAAGCCCAGGCCATCCGGCACATGATCGAACAGTTCCAGGGTCAGCGGCTGGGTAAAGTCGTGGCGAACCTCCAGGCGCACTTCGCTCCAGCGGCCCAGGGGCAGGCTGCCGGGCAACTGGCGCCGGAGCTGGGGCAAAGGCAGGCGCCTGAGCCGGAAGGCGTCCAGCATGGCCAGCAGCAATAGGGCCAGGAGCAGGCCCCAGGCAATCGCTTGCAGGCTGGCGGCGACCGCCAGGCCGTAGGCGCGCGCGGCGCCGAGCAGCACGTCCAGCGCCAGCAATACGCCAAGCCAGGTCAGAAACAGGCGTGTGGGTTTCATCGCTTCGGCGGGCTCGCAGTCATGAAGCTCATAGTCATGAAACTCAAGGTCACAAAGCTCACAGTCGCGGTGCCGGCACTTGATCGAGCAGTTGCTTGAGCACCTGCTCCACCGACAGGCCTTCGATATCCAGCTCCGGGGCGATCCGCACGCGATGGCGCAGCACCGCCAGGGCGCAGCCCTTGATGTCATCCGGAATGACGAACTCGCCGCCGCGCAGCAAAGCCCTGGCCCGCGCCCCGCGGACCAGGGCGATCGACGCGCGCGGCCCGGCGCCGAGGGTCAACCCCGGCCAGCTGCGGGTGGCCCGGGCCAGCCGCACGGCGTAGTCGAGGACCTGCTCGTCCAGCGGCAGGTCGCTGGCGATCCGCTGCAGGGCCAGCACGTCCTTGGCCTGCAGCAGGGTACGCAGCGGCTGCACGTCGAGCATGTCGGCCCGGGGCGAGCGGGTGACCTGGCGGACCATGTTCAATTCCTCGTCGCTGTCCGGGTAATCCATGCGCAGCTTGAGCATGAAACGGTCGAGTTCGGACTCCGGCAGCGGGTAGGTGCCTTCCTGTTCGATCGGGTTCTGCGTGGCCAGGACCATGAAGGGCTGGGCGATGGGCAGGGCCCGGCCTTCGAGGGTGACCTGGCGTTCCTGCATGGCTTCGAGCAGGGCGGCCTGGGTTTTGGCCGGCGCGCGGTTGATCTCGTCGGCCAGCAGCAGGTTGGTGAACAAGGGGCCCTTGCGCAGCTTGAACTGCTCGGTCTGCAGGTCGTAGACCGCATGGCCGGTGACATCGCTGGGCATCAGGTCCGGGGTGAACTGGATGCGCGCGAACTCGCCGCCAAAGCAACGGGCCAGGGCGCGCACCAGCAAGGTCTTGCCCAGCCCGGGCACGCCTTCGAGCAGCACATGGCCACCGGCGATCAGGGCGGTAAGCACGTCGTCGATCACCGCGTCCTGGCCGATCACGACCTTTTGCAGCTCGTGGCGCAGGGCCTGGGCCAACTGGCTGGCGCGCTGGCGTTGCTGGACGGCATGCGCTTGCGCATGACCGGGCTCGGTGGCGGGAAGCGGTTCGGCGGGGAGGTCGCTCATAGGGCATTCCTGAGAGTTTGCAGGTGGGTGACCAGGCGGCTGAAGTCGGCGCTGGAAAGGCGTTGTGTCGGCTGGGGAGCCAGGGCCTGGCTGATGACGCTGTCCGGTTGCCGGGTGAGGCGGGCCAGTACCTGCCCTTGTTCGGCGGCGGTGAGTCGTTCGAAACCGGGATGCCGATGCTGGGCGCGGCGCAGGATGTCCTGGCGCAGGGCGTGCAGCAGTCCTTGCTGGCCGGTATGGCGCAGCAGGAAGTGGGCGCTGGCTTGCAGGTGCTCGCGCAACTGGCGCCGGGCCCTGGGGGCCGGGGCCTGCATCGGCCCGTGACGAACCCCGACATGCCACAGCCACAGGCCGAGCAGCGCCGCCAGGGCGACCAATGCCTGGGGGAAATACTTCAGCAGCAGGCTCCAGAGGCTGTCGTGATCGGTGTCGAACAGCAGGGTGACGTCGCTGTCGGCGCTCAGGTACCAGAGCAGCCAGGCGTTGTCGTACTTGGCGATGAGTGGGGTCTTCCAGATCTCGGCATCGGTGAGCACGGTAACCGAACCCTGGCCGTAGCTCAGTTGCATCATGTGGGTCGCCCGGGCGCTGTTGGCCCAGGACTGGGCGAGGTTGTCCGGGTCTTCCAGGTGGAAGTCGGTATTGAAACCGATGTAGGCCGGCGCGTCTTCGTCTTCCAGGTAGAGCTTGGTCAGTTTCGGGTAAGGCTCTTTGCCGGCGCCGGGCGGCGGGGCTTTGAGGTCCTTGCTGAGAAACTGGCGCAGGTGCAGGCGATCGAGCAGCAGGTCGCCGCTGCGTCCGGCCTCTTTATTCCACAGTGCTTCGGCGACGAACAGCAGGCGCCCGCCGGCCCGGGCCCAGTCCAGCAGGTGCTCGACCTGCTGCGGCGTCATGTTCGAGCGCTCGCCCAGCAGCAACAGGCTGTGCTGTTCCGGCTTGAGGGTCGGCAGCACCTCCAGGCCGTTGGCGTGGTGGACCTGCAAGCCGCGCTGGCGCAGGAACATTTCCGCCGCCAGGTAAGGGTTGGCGCGGGCTTGCGGGGAGGGGCCGTGATCGATGGTTTCCTGATAGGGCCGGGCGTTGAGGTAGAGGTACAGCAGCAAGCCGCCGAGCAGGCCGGCGATCAGCAGCGCGAGCAGCGGTAGCAGGCGCCGGTTCATCGTGGGGCTCCCGGGCCGAACAGGGTCCGCCAGCCATCGCACAGTTCCTGCCTCAACTGCGCGGGAGGCAGGCGATGACCGTAGGCCAGGTTCTGCCAGTGCAGGGTCAGGCTGCTGCTGAACGCCTGGAGCTGGGGCAACTGCAAGGCCTTGACCTGTTCGAGGACCTGGCCCTCGGTGTCCGCCGGTTTCAGCGGCAGGCGAAAGTCATGCAGCAGCCGGCTCAGCAGCGCGCGGTACAACAGCCCGAGGGCTTCGCGTGGCTGCTGTGGCCAGAGCGCTTCGGCTGCGCTGGCGACATCCTCGGGCAAGGCGTCGGGGTTGAGGTCCAGGCCGAACAACTGTTGCGGAGCGGCGCGCGCAGGGATCTTGCCAGGCAGCGCTCGACGGCCGACAAAGGCCCGCAACCACTCGCGATGACGCCACACCAGCAAGGCCAGCGCTCCCAGCAGCAGGGCCCAGAGCAGGATCTCCAGGGCCTTGGCCGCGGCGCCGAAGACGCTGCTGTCGAGCCGATCGATCAGGGCCTTGAGCCAGCCCGGCAGCTCGGATTGTTCAGCGCTTTTCGGGCTGTCTTCGGCGAACCGGTAACGGGTCACGGTCTGCGGGTTCTTGAAGGGCGGCTGGTCGAGGATCTGGTCGATGCTGTCTTTCGCGGCCTGGCTGGTCAGCGGTTGCTCCAGCAGGCGCGGGCTGTCGGGGGTGGCGAGCGGCTCGGCGGCCCAGGCCTCGGGCGCCAGGGGCAGCAGGCTCAGGCTGCCCAGGACCAGCAGCACGGCGACGCCGCTCAAGCGCTGGCGCAGGCGGCGCAGCACCAACTCGATGTCCCAGGCTTCCAGCAGCGTGCGGCGATTGAGGTAGAGGCTGAAGCCGCAGGCGACGTACACCGGCTCCCAGACAATCAGGATCAGCGCATAAAAGGCGTTGGTCAGGTGTTCGAGCCAGAGCCAGTCCTGCTCGGCGGCGGCGATCAACGTCTGCCAGTCCCAGTCCAGCTCGATCTGCTGCGGCAGCAGCAGATAGAACAGCGCCAGCAGGCCGATCCACAAAACACCTTCCAGGTGCACGCCGATCAGGGTCAGCCAGTGCGCGGCCCCGGCATAATGCTGTTGCAGCACCCGCACCCGTTGCTGGCGCGCCTCGCCGCTCAGGCCCTCGAGCTGCACCACGGGCATGATGAAGCTGCGGCTCAGGCTCAGGCGCCGCCAGGTCAGGCTGGCCAGCAGTTGCGGCTTGAGCAGCCTGGGCCATTGGCGCAGGGCCTGGCGCAAGGTCGGGGTTTCGCCGAACAGGGCCTTGGCGAGGATGTACAGCGGCAGCCGTTCGAAGGCCGGCTTGAGTCACCAGAACAGCAGCAGGGCGAGGGTGGGCGAGTCCCAGAGCAGCAGGCTGAGCAGGGCGAATACCGGCAGGGTGATCAGCGCCCAGCTGGTCATCAGCAGGCGCCGGTGGCGCTGGCTCAGCAGCACGCCCAGGTCCATGGCTTCCCAGGTGGTGCGCGGGCGAATCACCACGCTGGCTTCACTCAGGCGCATGACGGCGTCCAGCGAATATCAGGTAGGCCAGGACCAGCAGCCAGCAGGTGCCGCCGACCAGGTATTTGATCCAGAGCGCCGGCCAGGTCAGGGAGGACCAATAGGCTTCGATGAACGCGGCGATCAGCAGGAACAGGATGACCCCGCAGATCAACCGCACGCTGGTGCGCGCGGCCAGCAGCAAGGCTTCGCCGCGGGGCAGGCGCCCGGGGGCGATCAGCGACCAGCCCATTTTCAGCCCCGCCGCGCCGGCCAGGGCGATGGCGCTGAGCTCGAAGGCGCTGTGGCCGACGACAAACGACCAGAAGGTGGCGCCATAGCCGATCTGGGTCAGGTGGCCGGCCACTGCGCCGATGGTCAGGCCGTTGAAGAACAGGAAGAACAGGCTCCCCAGGCCGAACAGCAGGCCGCTGGCAAAGGTCTGAAAGGCGATGCCGATGTTGTTCATGATGTAGTAGCCGAACATCATCCAGTCTTCGCCGGCGGCCCGGTTGGCGAGGCGGCCCAGGCGACTGGCGTCCGGATCGTAGAGGCGTTGCATTTCGGCCACCTGTTGCGGGCTGACCACGCTGTAGATCAGTTCGGGCACCAGGTACACCAGCAGGCCGATACCCAGCAGGCTGCCAAAGAACACCAGGCTGGCGGCCAGGACGAAGCGCCACTGTTCGCGCACCAGTTGCGGGAAACCGGCCAGGATGAAGCCCAGGACCCGGGCGCCCAGCGGGCTGCGTTGGCGATAGAGCTGCTGATGGCCACGTAGCGCCAACTGCTGCAGCGGGTCGACCAGGAAACTGCTGTAGCCGCGCTCCTGGGCCAGGGCCAGGTGCTGGCACAGGCGCCGGTAATCCTCGGGGAAACGGGCGCTGGTCTCGGGCGTCGCCTGGCCGCGTTCCAGTTGCTCGAGCTGTTCGCGCAAGCGCTGCCACAAGGCTTGATGACGGCTTTCGAACAGGCTCTGTTTCATGTCGGCCCCAGCAGCCCGCGGGCGATACCGTTGAGTTCGGCGCTGGCCTGCGCCGGCGTTACATGCAGGGGCTCGGCGAGCAGGGCGGCCAGTTCCTGGACCCGCTGCGCGGACAGTTGCTCCTGGCGTTCGGCGAAGCTGAGGATAGCCCGCTGTTCGGCCAGGCTCAGGGCGAAGGCGGCGGTTTTGGCGGGCACGGCCGGCAAGGTCGGGCGGACCACCGGCTGCTCGCGATAGATCACCAGCGTGCCGGCGGCCAGGTCACCGAGGCGCTTGAAGGTCGGGTGCTGCAAACAGCTGATGGCGCCGAGGAAATAACCGAACGGCAGCATGTCGACAAAACGCAGCAGGTTGCGGGTCAGGGAAGGGCCCCAGCCGATCGGCGTGCCATCGTCCTGCACGACCCGCAGGCCCATCAGTTGCTTGCCGGGCGAGCGGCCCTGGTTCAACACCTCGAACAGCACCATGTACCACCAACTGACCAGAAACAGCAGGATCGAGCCCAGCCCCATGCCGAGCTGTCCGAGAAACCCCAGGACAATAAACAGCACGCCGAGGATCAGGCCGCGAAAGCCCAGGTCGATGGCAAAGGCCAGGGCGCGCGACATCAGCCCCGCCGGCCGCAGCGGCAGGTCGATGCCTTCTGGCGTTTCGACCTGGTAGCGAGTGTCCAGTGGCGGGGGCAATGCTTTCCCTGGCAGTGCTGTCGTCTCGAGCATAGGCAACGTGAGGCTGGCCTGGTGGCGATGAATGACCGCCTGATGCTAGCAGTGTCGGAGGGGCGAACGACATCATTAACTGTCCCGCGTGACGTGCGCCGTTACCCTTGAATCGCAAGAAGGCTGGCCGCGGCCGGTGCCAAGCGCCTAGACTTTGCCGGTCTTTTGCTCAGGAACAGCCCGTGACTTCCATCTTCTGGTACGACTACGAAACCACCGGCATCAACCCGCGCAGCGATCGGCCGTTGCAGGTGGCAGGGATTCGCACCGACTTCGAACTCAACGAGATCGGCGAGCCGGTCAATCTCTATTGTCAGCCCAGCGACGACATCCTGCCCCATCCGGCGGCCTGCATGATCACCGGCATTACCCCGGGCCGGCTGGCCGAGCAGGGGCTGAGCGAAGCCGATTTCATGACCCGGGTGCACGCCCAGCTGGCGGCGCCGGGCACCTGTGGCGCCGGCTATAACACTCTGCGCTTCGACGATGAGATGACCCGCTACAGCCTGTACCGGAATTTCTTCGACCCTTATGCCCGCGAGTGGCAAGGCGGCAACAGCCGCTGGGACCTGATCGATGTGGTGCGCACCGCCTATGCTTTGCGCCCGGAAGGAATCGTCTGGCCACGGGACGAGGAAGGGCGGGTGACCCTGAAGCTGGAGCGCCTGACCGCCGCCAATGGCATCGATCACGGGCATGCCCACGAAGCGCTGTCCGATGTGCGCGCCACCATTGCCTTGGCCAAGTTGATTCGCGACAAACAGCCGAAGTTGTATGAATGGCTGTTCCAGTTGCGCAGCAAACAGAAGGTCATGGACCAGATCCGCCTGCTGCAACCGCTGGTGCATATTTCCGGACGCTTTTCCGCGGCGCGCAGTTATGTCGGCGTGGTCCTGCCGCTGGCCTGGCACCCGCGCAATCGCAACGCCCTGATTGTCTGCGACCTGCACCTGGACCCGCAGGGATTGCTCGACCTGGACGCCGAGACGCTGCGCCAGCGCCTGTATACCCGCCGCGAAGACCTGGCCGAAGGCGAGCTGCCGGTGCCGTTGAAGCTGATCCATATCAACCGCTGTCCGGTCGTCGCGCCGCTGAATGTATTGCGCGGCGAAGACCAGCAGCGCTTGCAACTGGACATGGCGGAATATAAGGCCCGGGCGCTGCGGCTAAGTGACGCACAAGAAGTTTGGCGGGATAAACTTGCGGCGATTTATGCCAGCGAGGATTTTGCTCCCAGCCTCGATCCCGAGCAGCAGTTGTACGACGGTTTTATCGGTGATCGCGACCGACGCTTATGCGAACAAGTGCGCAATGCCGAGCCGGTTCATTTAGGGCAAGAGCAATGGCCGTTCGATGATGAACGTTTGCCGGAATTATTATTTCGTTATCGCGCCCGTAACTTTCCTGACACCTTGAACGGGGAGGAGCAAGAGCGCTGGAAAACATTCTGTCAGCAGCGTCTGTGCGACCCGCAGTGGGGAGCGCCCAATACCCTGGAAAGTTTCAATCAGGCGGCTGCCGAACTACTGGCGAGTGCTACATCGATTCAGCGTCAGGTGCTGGATGAATGGCAGGATTACAGCCGGTCGCTGGCCCTGCGCTTCGGCCTTTGATTGTTCGGCTTAGAACATTTCGGGTATTTGCCGGAAATAAAAAAACGCCAGCAAGCTGGCGTTTTTTCATAAGGTCGCAAATCCCTCTGTGACGGGCGTACGGCTTAACCCAGCAGGGTTGCCCAGCCTTCGACCACGTCGCCGCCCCACTTGGCTTTCCACTCTTTCAGGGTTTTGTGGTTGCCACCCTTGGTTTCGATGACTTCACCGTTGTGCGGGTTCTTGTATTGTTTGACCTTGCGCGCGCGCTTGGTGCCGGTAGTTTTGGCGGCAACACGTGGCGCCTTAACTTTCGAGTCCGGATCCAGCAGCGCGATGATGTCGCGCAGGGACTTGGAGTATTCACCCATCAGGGCGCGCAGTTTGCCTTCGAATTCCAGCTCGGCTTGCAGTTTGTCGTCTTGCGACAGGTTCTTCAAACGGGCTTGCAGCTCTTTGATAGCTTCTTCTGTGGCGCGGTATTCGTTGATCAGGGACATGAGAATTGCCTTATGTTGAGTGCTGAGTGGCAGGTGATAATGGCGTAATAATAGTCAGGCAGTTTGCCCAAGTAAACAATAAAGCCGGCTTTTATTTAATTTGATTAGAGTGTTTAGCAAAGAAGCTGAGTGATGAGTTAAATGTTGTGAGCGAGTCCGCAGGAATATTTCCCAAAGAGTTATGGGACTATTTCCAAGTGTGACTGATTTCCCGCTCGCATCGGGCATGAGCCCTACAGGTGGCTCAGAGGAATCGGATTCCGACATCACGAATACTGCAGTTTTGTCGCGCAATCGCTAGAATGGCGGCCTTTGCGAAGTTCTGGAGTTTCCCCCTCATGCGCACTTTTCGGTTGGTGATTTCTTGCCCGGACCGCGTTGGCATCGTTGCCAAAGTCAGTAACTTTCTGGCGTCCCACAACGGCTGGATCACCGAAGCCAGTCACCACTCGGATGACCTGAGCGGCTGGTTCTTCATGCGTCACGAAATACGTGCCGACTCTTTGCCGTTCGGCCTTGAAGCCTTCCGTGAAGCCTTCGCACCGATTGCCGAAGAATTCTCGATGGACTGGCGTATCACCGATACCGCGCAAAAGAAGCGCGTGGTGTTGATGGCCAGCCGCGAGTCCCATTGCCTGGCTGACCTGCTGCATCGCTGGCACAGCGACGAACTCGACTGCGAAATCTCCTGTGTGATTTCCAACCACGACGACTTGCGCAGCATGGTCGAGTGGCATGGCATTCCTTATTACCACGTACCGGTCAACCCGCAGGACAAGGAGCCGGCGTTCGCCGAGGTCTCGCGCCTGGTCAAGCAGCACGACGCCGAAGTGGTGGTGCTGGCGCGCTACATGCAAATCCTGCCGCCGGAACTGTGCAGCGAATACGCGCACAAGGTGATCAACATCCACCACAGCTTCCTGCCGTCGTTCGTCGGCGCCAAGCCTTACCACCAGGCTTCCCTGCGTGGTGTGAAGCTGATCGGCGCGACCTGCCACTACGTGACCGAAGAGCTGGACGCCGGCCCGATCATCGAGCAGGACGTGGTCCGTGTCAGCCACAGCGACAGCATCGAAGACATGGTGCGTTTCGGCCGTGACGTCGAGAAGATGGTCCTGGCCCGCGGCCTGCGCTACCACCTGGAAGACCGCGTGCTGGTGCACGGCAACAAGACTGTAGTGTTCTAATCGAGAGTATTCTGATCGAGAGTGCTCTGATCAAAAAATGCTCTGATCGAATTCGCCGGGCCCGGGCATCCAAGCTCCAGGCCCGGCGATTTTTGATGAGGATCGGCCGATGAGTGATCCACTGGATAAAGCCACATCCAAGGCACCCGCCACCCTCGGCGAGGGCTGCCTGAGTCGCTACGACCCGGACGACATGAGCGCCGAGGACGGTACCGAGTTTCCCGGCGCCGCCGAGTTGTGGCAGCAGTTGCAGCAGGATGCCCCGGACACAGACCCGCCTAAGCCTGCTTGAGCTTCATCAGGGTGCGCAGCAAGGGGCGCCCGACCATCAGCAGGAATACCGGCCCGCCGGCCAGCAGATAGAAATAATAGGTAACGGCCCGCCAGATCAGGATGGCCGCGGCCGCCGTCGTTTTCCCCACCATGGGCGCCAGCAGCGCCGCCGATGTCAGCTCCGCCGCTCCCGCGCCGCCGGGCAGCAGGCTGAATTGCCCTGCGCTCAGGGCGAGCATCTGGATCAGAAAGGTCCAGGCCCATTGCAGGTCCACCCCCAGCCCGCGCAACGCCAGGTACAGCACGCTGTAGCGCAGCGCCCAATGCAGGCAGGTCAGGGCAAAGACTCCTGTCAGGGTCTGCCAGGGCAGTTTCAGGCTGTCGCCGAAGGCCTTGAGGAAGTGCAGCCACTTGCGCGCCAGGCGTCGACGGGTAGCGGGGCGAACCTTGAAGGGCGCCAGTAGATGGCCGCTGAGCAGGATCAGGCGACGGTGGTAGCGGGCTATCGCCAGGCAGATGCATAACCCGCCGAACAGCGAAAGGCTGCTGAGGATCAGCAGCCATTCCAGGCGCTGGCTGAGGTTCTGGAACAGCGCGTAGAACAGGATCCCCAGCAGCGCGCAGAGGAAAAACAGCAGGTCGCTCAACTGATCCATGGCAAACACCGCGCTGCCGCGGGCCGGGCGCACACCATTGCGCGCCAGCAGGGCCATCAGCGTCAGGGGGCCGCCACTGCCGCCGGGCGTGGCGCAGATGGCGAACTCGGTGGACATCACCACCGCGAGGCTCTTCCAGCGTCCCAGCTGGCCGCGGTGTCGGCCCAGCAGCAGGCTCAGGCGCAGCGAATTGATGACCCAGCACAGCAGGATCATGCTCAGCATGCCGAGCAGCAACGGCAGGGAAAAACGCTGGACCCGCCCCCACAGTTCGCCGCCGCCCAGCAGCAGCGGCACCAGGATCGCCACCAGCAAGGCCATGGCCAGCCAGATCGCCCGGCTCATGGGGTACCGCGCGCCCTTGGCGGCTGGGTGTCGAGCCAGTCGGCCTTGGTCAGCGGCTTTCGTCCTTGTTCCAGCAGGCGCTCGAGGGTGTCCAGCCAGTACTGGCGCGAGTCGGGGTAACGCATGTCCACCGGGTGCAGGCCGAGGCGAATCACCGGTGCCTGCCGCCAGCGTCGTTCACGTTGCAGGCTGACCAGCCGGGAGGCTTTTCGGCGCCAGGCGCTGCGGGCACTCCACACCAGGCCGGGGGCGGCGATCGGCGAGAAGTCCGGCAGCCGGTACAGCTGTTGCGGGCCGCTGGTGTAGCGCAGAGGCAGTTGGCGCAGGGCCTGGCGTGTGCCCGGGCTCATCAGCCAGGCGGGGGCGACAAACCCCTGCAGGGGCCAGTTATAGCGCTGGAACAGTTCCAGGCCAGCATGCAGGCGTGCCAGGGCAGCATTTTCCGAGAGGCTGTAGAACTCGCCCTCATGGGTGTACACGCGGCGCATGAACCCGTCATACGGGGTACGCGGTGGCGGACCCTCATCGCAATGGAAGTAACCGTGCAGCACCAGTTCGTCGCCCCGTTCCAGGCGCGCGCTGAGCAGCCGGCGAAACCCGGGGTGAGCATCGAGCGGGTTGTGTCGGTGAAAATCCGGTACCACCAGCCAGGTCATCGGCACGTTGCCCATGGCGTCGACGGCTTCGACGAAGGGTTGGTAGTCGATCCAGGTCTGTGGCGCGACATCGTGCAAGACCAGCAGCACGCTGGGCACACCGGCGGACTCAACCATGGGCCAGCATCGGCTGCTGGGTGCCGAGTACGGCGCGGTAGTGCTCCAGCAGGCTGGCGACCACCGTATCCCAGGCGTAGTAGCGTTCGACATGGCGGCGCGCCCGTTGGCCTCGCTCGGCACAGCCTTGGGCGAACAATTCCTGTACGGCCTGGGCCATCGCCAGCGGATTGTTTGGCGCGCACAGCAGGCCACCTTCCGCGGTGACGATTTCCTGAAAGGCCCCGGCGGCCACCGCGACCACGGGAATGCCACTGGCCATGGCTTCCAGGATCACCAGGCCAAAGGTTTCCTGATCCCCGGCATGTACCAGGGCGTCGGCGCTGGCCATCAGGCGGGCGACCTGAGGGGCCGGGCAGAACTGGTCGATCACCGTGACATTCTCCGGCACCGCGGTCGGCATGGCCGAGCCCACCAGCAGCAGGTGGTAGCGCTTGTCCAGGCGCTGCATACAGTTGAGCAGCACCGGCAGGTTCTTTTCCTTGGAGCCACGGCCGGCAAAGATCAGCAGGCGGCTGTCTTCGGCAATCCCCAGTGCGGCGCGCAGGCCAGGGTCGCGGTGGCTCGGGTGGAAGGTCTGCAGGTCCACGCCCAGGGGTTGCACATAGACGTTGCGCACGCCCAGGCCGATCAGTTTGTCGGCCATGACCTGGCTGGGGGCCAGGACCCGGTCGAAATTGCCGTACAGCTTGCGCACATAGGCCTCGACATTCGGGGTGAACCAGGGGCCCATGCGGTTGCTGACCAGCAGCGGCAGGTCCGAGTGATAAAAGCCGATCACAGGTACATCCAGCTGGCGGCGGGCATCCAGGGCCGCCCAGGCGGTGAGGTAGGGGTCGCCGACTTCGATCAGGTCCGGTTGCAGGTCATGGAGCACATTGCGCCAGGGCCCCAGGCGCAGGGGAAAACGGTAGCCCTTGCCAAAGGGCAGGGCGGGAGCGGGGACTTTATAGATGCCGTCGCGTTCGCTGAAGTGAGCCCCGGGGATCAGCAAACTGTGGCGGATTCCTGGTTGGCGTCCCAGGCGACGATGCTTGGCGTCCAGATAAGTGCGCACGCCACCGCTGGCAGGGGCGTAGAACATGGTTATGTCAGCGATATGCACGATGATCATCCCTCCGATCCGGTGTTCTCCTTAGGGTTGACCCTTATCAAGGATAGATGTTCGGTCGGGATGCCGTGGCGGTTGGCGACGCGTCTGGATGAACGGCTTGCTGTGGATCCAGGGGCGATTGTTGCCAGCCGATGCCTGGGTTTTGCCCAGGCATCGGCTGGCGGAAGGGTCAGATACGGAAGCTGCCGACCAGTTGCTTCAGGCGGGCGGCCTGCTGCTCGAGGTCGGAACAGGCACGCAGGGTCGACTGCAGGTTTTCCACCCCTTCCTGGTTCAGGGTGTTGATTTCGGTGATGTCCATGTTGATCGACTCCACCACCGAGGTCTGTTCCTCGGTCGCGGTGGCGACCGACTGGTTCATGCCGTCGATCTCGCCAATGCGCTGGGTCACGCTGTTCAGGCGTTCGCCGGCCTGGTTGGCGATCTCCACGCTGTCCTGGCTGTGGCGCTGGCTGTTGCTCATGGTGCTGACCGACTCGCGGGCACCAACCTGCAGCTCCTCGATCATGGTCTGCACCTGTTGCGCCGATTCCTGGGTGCGATGGGCCAGGTTGCGCACTTCATCGGCGACCACGGCGAAACCGCGTCCGGCCTCGCCCGCCCGCGCCGCTTCGATGGCGGCGTTGAGGGCCAGCAAGTTGGTCTGCTGGGAGATGCTGGTGATGACTTCGAGGATCTGCCCGATGTTCACCGTCTTGCTGTTGAGGGTTTCGATGTTGCTGCTGGAGGCGCTGATCATGTCCGACAGCTGGTTCATCGCCAGGATGCTGCGATCCACCACCTGCTGGCCGTCCTCGGCCAGGCTGCGCGCATCGCTGGCCTGCTGCGAAGCCTGGGCGGCGTTGCGGGCGATTTCCTGGGCGGCGGCGCCGAGCTGATTGATCGCCGCGGCCACGCTGTTGGTGCGGCTGGCCTGCTCGTCGGAGTTGAGCATCGACGAATTGGAGGCGCTGACCACCCGCAGGGCGACTTCGTTGACGTGCTCGGTGGCCGACGACACTTCGCGGATCGAACCGTGGATGCGCTCCACGAAGCGGTTGAACGCGGTGCCGAGGATGCCGAATTCATCCTGGTTCTGGATGGTCAGGCGACGGGTCAGGTCGCCTTCGCCGTCGGCGATGTCCTGCATGGCGCGGGTCATGACGTGCAGGGGCTGCATCAGCACCCGGATCAGCATGCCCAGCAGGGCGATGATGATGGCCACGGCGATGATAGTGGCAATGATGGCGGAGGCGCGGAACTCGCTGAGCATCGAGAACGCCTTGTCCTTGTCCACGGACAGGCCGATGTACCAATTCACCGACGGCAGGCCCTTGATCGGGGTGAAGGTGACGATGCGGGTCTTGCCCTCGACTTCGATTTCGCTGAAGTCGCCACTGATGCGTGGGGTGTTCTGCGGATAGGCCTCGCTCAGGCTCTTCATCACCAGCGCCTTGTCCGGGTGCACCAGGATCTTGCCGTCGGCGCTGACCAGGAAGGCATAGCCCATGCCGTCGAAATCCAGGGCATTGAGGGTTTCGACCAGGGTCTGCAGGCTCAGGTCGCCACCCACCACGCCGATGCTCTGCCCGGCATGACGCGAGGCGGTGGCGACGGAAATGATCAGCTGGCCGGTGGCGGCATCTATATAGGGTTCGGTGAGGGTCGAGCCGCTGCTGCTTTCGGCGCCCTTGTACCAGGGGCGAACCCGGGGATCGAAACCGTCGGGCATCTTCGCATCCGGGCGGATGGTGAAGCTGCCGCTGGCATCGCCCAGGTAGGAGGCCATGAAGGTCGAGGTCAAGGCCTTCTGTTCGAGCAGGCTGGCGACCTTGGTCGATTGCGGGTCGATTGCCAGGTTCTGCGCCAGGTTTTCGATCAACAGGATGCGCCCGGTGAGCCAGGTCTGGATGTTGCTCGCGGTCACATCGCCCATTTCATGCAGGTAATTGTCCAGGTCTTCGCGGATCGCGTTGCGCTGTAAATAATCGTTGTACAGCGTAAAGGAGGCGAAGGCGGCAATAACGATGAGGGCGGCGGCAAGCAGGATTTTATGGCTGAAGCGCAGGTTTTTGTTCATGGCTTGTGGTGTCCGCTAGGTCTTAATGTCACGAGCGTGCTCTTATAAAAGCGCGCAAAATGGGCGGGGTTGAAAGTAAGTTGATATTTCCACCTCTCCTTGGGGAATTATCTGGCCTATTTTTCAGTCTTTTCTGATCTATCGGCCGGTCAAGGCTAAAGATTAACCATGGGTGACAAAATGCCGGATTCATCGCAACTCGTTATCGGTGCCGATCTCGCGGGGCAACCGATTGCCCAGGCCATGCGCCTGGCAAATCGTCACGGGCTGGTGGCAGGCGCTACCGGGACAGGGAAAACCGTCACCTTGCAACGGCTGGCAGAAACTTTCAGCGATGCCGGTGTCGCGGTGTTCGCCGCGGACATCAAGGGTGACCTGTGTGGCCTGGGCGCCGCGGGCAATCCCCAGGGCAAGGTTGCCGAACGTATTGCCGGGATGCCGTGGCTGAACCACAAGCCCCAGGCTTATCCGGTCACGTTGTGGGACATTCACGGGCAGTCCGGGCACCCGCTGCGGACCACCCTGAGCGAAATGGGCCCGCTGCTGCTGGGCAGCCTGCTGGAACTGACCGACAGCCAGCAATCGGCGTTGTATGCGGCATTCAAGGTGGCTGACCGCGAAGGCCTGTTGCTGCTCGACCTGAAAGACCTCAAGGCGTTGCTCAACCACCTCAAGGACAACCCGCAGCTGCTGGGGGATGACGCGGCGCTGATGACCACCGGCTCCAGCCAGGCCCTGTTGCGGCGGCTGGCCACCCTGGAGCAGCAGGGCGCCGAAGCCCTGTTCGGCGAGCCGGCCCTGCAACTGGAAGACATCCTGCAGCCGGCCAGTGACGGGCGCGGGCGGATTCACCTGCTCGACGCCAGCCGCCTGGTGCACGAGGCGCCCAAGGTCTATGCGACCTTCCTGTTGTGGCTGCTGGCCGAGCTGTTCGAGCAACTGCCGGAGCGCGGCGATGCGGAAAAGCCGCTGCTGGCGCTGTTTTTCGACGAAGCCCACCTGTTGTTCGCCGGCACGCCCAAGGCGTTGCAGGAGCGGCTGGAGCAGGTGGTACGGCTGATTCGCTCCAAAGGCGTGGGCGTGTACTTCGTCACCCAGTCGCCAGGCGACTTGCCGGACGACGTGCTGGCGCAACTGGGGCTGCGCGTCCAGCACGGCTTGCGGGCATTCACCGCCAAGGAACAGAAATCCTTGCGCGCCGTGGCGGACGGCTTCCGGCCGAACCCGGCGTTCGATGCCCTGTCGGTGCTCACCGAGCTGGGGATTGGCGAGGCGCTGGTCGGTACCCTGCAGGAAAAAGGTACGCCGGAGATGGTCCAGCGAGTGCTGGTGGCACCGCCGCAGTCGCGCATCGGGCCGTTGACCGAGGCCGAGCGTGCGGCGCTGATCAACAGTTCGCCGTTGGTCGGCCGTTATGACAAGCCGGTCGACCGCGAGTCGGCCTATGAAGTGCTGATGGGACGCAAGGGCCTGGCACCGGAGGCCGAGGTTGCGCCAGGCAAACCGGCCGCCGAGGAGCCGAGCTTTACCGATCGGGCTGGCGAGTTCCTCGGTACCGCCGCCGGTCAGGCCCTGAAGTCCGCCATGCGCCAGGCCGCCAATCAATTGGGGCGGCAGCTGGTGCGTGGGCTGATGGGGTCTCTGCTGGGTGGCAGCAAGCGCCGCTGATCGGCGGTTGGCCAGTTACGTCCGTGATTTGGCGTGGCTGGCCAGGCGCTCCAGGGCGGCGCGCAGGTTGGGATCGGTGATGCCGTCGGCAGTGGCCTGAATGGTCTCGGCGGCGTTGCTCGACAGGTCCATGGTGTGCCCGGTCGCACCGCGTTGCACGGTGGGAGGCTGCACTTTGAACAGGATTCGCGTCAGATTGTTGAACTCATTGAACTCCAAAAGCTGACGTTGCAGGCGTTTTTGCTGATAACGCAGGCGCGTCGCCCAATGGCCGTCGGTGACGATCAGCAGCAGGCTGCCTTCGCGCCAGGAGGCAACATGGCAGTGCTCGCGCGCGGCCGGTTGCAACTGGCTTTCCAGCAGGCGCTGCAAGTGCGCCAGGCGCTGGGCGTGGCCGAGTATGGCTTTGAGAGGCTTGGCTTCGCGAAGGAGTACGGCGGGTGCTCTGGCCGTAAGAGGGCGAAATGCCATGATCAGACACCTGAAGTTACAGAGCCGCCATGGTAGCAGAAAGCGCCGGCCTGACCTCGTTCATCGCTGCGACGAGGCTTTATCCATTAAATCAATGGTTAACTTCGTACTCGTCCGGGTTGAAACTGGCGCAAAAGGCCTTATTGTAAGTGGGCCCCGTCACAGCGCTGTACCAGCATCGTGGAATAACGCCACTTTCCTCACCATCGTTTCCGGGTAGAATACTCGTTCGCATGCGGCCATGAGGGCTGCACGGGCGACTCACGGGGCCGCCCTCCATCCCTATGTGTGGAAGATCCTGCCGATATGTTTGCGCCTTTGTTAAAGAAACTTTTTGGAAGCAAGAACGAGCGTGAAGTCAAACGCATGCTCAAGACGGTACAGATCGTCAATGCCTTCGAAGAGCAAATGGTGGCCCTTTCGGACGATCAGTTGCGCGCCAAGACTGCAGAGTTCAAGGCCCGCATAGCCAAAGGTGAATCCCTCGACAAACTGCTTCCCGAAGCCTTTGCGGTCGCCCGCGAAGCCGGCAAGCGGGTCATGGGTATGCGCCACTTCGACGTACAGTTGATCGGCGGCATGACCTTGCATGAAGGCAAGATCGCCGAAATGCGTACCGGTGAAGGCAAGACCCTGGTGGCAACACTGGGCGTTTACCTCAACGCGCTGTCCGGCAAGGGCGTGCACGTGGTTACGGTGAACGACTATCTGGCCCGCCGCGACGCCAACTGGATGCGCCCGCTCTATGAATTCCTCGGCCTGACGGTCGGCGTGGTCACGCCGTTCCAGCCGCCGGAAGAGAAGCGCGCCGCCTACGCCGCCGACATCACCTACGGCACCAACAACGAATTCGGTTTCGACTACCTGCGCGACAACATGGCTTTCAGCATGGAAGACAAGTTCCAGCGCGAGCTCAATTTTGCCGTGATCGACGAAGTCGACTCGATCCTGATCGACGAGGCCCGTACCCCGCTGATCATCTCCGGCCAGGCCGAAGACAGCTCCAAGCTCTACACCGAGATCAACAAGCTGATCCCGCGCCTTGAGCAGCACATCGAGGAAGTGGAAGGCGAGGTCACCAAGGCCGGTCACTTCACCGTCGACGAGAAGACCCGCCAGGTCGAACTCAACGAAGCCGGTCACCAGTTCATCGAAGAGATGCTGACCCAGGTCGGCCTGCTGGCGGAAGGCGAGAGCCTGTACTCGGCGCACAACCTGGGCCTGCTGACCCACGTGTATGCCGGTCTGCGCGCACACAAGCTGTTCAACCGCAACGTCGAGTACATCGTCCAGGATGGCCAGGTGGTCCTGGTGGACGAGCACACCGGTCGTACCATGCCGGGCCGCCGTCTGTCCGAAGGCCTGCACCAGGCCATCGAAGCCAAGGAAAACCTCAACATCCAGGCCGAAAGCCAGACCCTGGCGTCGACCACCTTCCAGAACTACTTCCGTCTGTACACCAAGCTGTCCGGCATGACCGGTACCGCGGATACCGAAGCCTTCGAGTTCCATCAGATCTACGGTCTGCAGGTGATGGTCATCCCGCCGAACAAGCCGCTGGCGCGTAAAGACTACAACGACCTGGTGTTCCTGACCGCGGACGAGAAATACGCCGCGATCATCAACGACATCAAGGAATGCATGACCCAGGGCCGTCCGGTTCTGGTGGGCACCGCGACCATCGAAACTTCCGAGCACATGTCCAACCTGCTCCAGAAGGAAGGCATCGAGCACAAGGTCCTGAACGCCAAGTTCCACGAAAAAGAAGCGGAAATCATTGCCCAGGCCGGCCGTCCGGGCGCCCTGACCATCGCCACCAACATGGCCGGTCGCGGTACCGACATCCTGTTGGGCGGTAACTGGGAAGTCGAAGTCGCCTCCCTGGAAAACCCGACCCCCGAGCAGATTGCCCAGATCAAGGCCGACTGGCAGAAGCGTCACCAGCAGGTGCTGGAATCCGGCGGCCTGCAGGTGATCGCGTCCGAGCGTCACGAATCGCGCCGTATCGACAACCAGCTGCGTGGTCGCGCCGGTCGTCAGGGCGACGCCGGTTCCAGCCGTTTCTACCTGTCCCTGGAAGACAGCCTGATGCGCATCTTCGCCTCCGACCGGGTGAAGAACTTCATGAAGGCCCTGGGCATGCAGTCCGGCGAAGCGATCGAGCACCGCATGGTGACCAACGCGATCGAAAAGGCCCAGCGTAAGGTAGAAGGCCGCAACTTCGACATTCGCAAGCAACTGCTCGAGTTCGACGACGTCAACAACGAACAGCGTAAAGTGATCTATCACATGCGTAACACGTTGCTGGCCGCGGACAACATCGGCGAGACCATCTCCGACTTCCGCCAGGACGTGCTCAACGCCACCGTCAGCGCGCACATCCCTCCACAATCGCTGCCTGAGCAGTGGGACGTGGCCGGTCTGGAAGCGGCGTTGCAGAGCGACTTCGGTGTGACCCTGCCGATCCAGCAATGGCTCGACGAAGACGATCACCTGTACGAAGAAACCCTGCGCGAGAAACTGCTGAACGAGCTGGTGGCGGCGTACAACGAGAAAGAAGACCAGGCCGGTGCCGAAGCACTGCGCACCTTCGAGAAGCAAATCGTCCTGCGCGTCCTGGACGACCTGTGGAAAGACCACCTGTCGACCATGGATCACCTGCGTCACGGTATTCACCTGCGTGGTTATGCGCAGAAGAACCCGAAACAGGAATACAAGCGCGAGTCCTTCACCCTGTTCTCCGAACTGCTGGATTCCATCAAGCGCGACTCGATCCGCGTGCTGTCGCACGTTCAGGTTCGTCGCGAGGATCCGATCGAGGAAGAGGCGCGCCTGCGCCAGGAAGCCGAGGCACTGGCTCAGCGCATGCAGTTCGAGCACGCCGAAGCTCCGGGCCTTGAGCAGCCGGAAGCGCTGGAAGAGGGCGTCGATGTCGACGTGGCCCTGGCCTCCGCTCCGGTACGCAACGAGCAGAAACTGGGCCGCAACGAACTGTGCTACTGCGGTTCGGGCAAGAAGTACAAACACTGTCACGGTCAGATCAACTAAGATTTTCGCCAGACACTGAAATACCTGCGCCGCGACCGGCATCAGCCGTCGCGGCGTTTTTCCATTCGCCGCCCTGCCTTTCGCGATGGCAGTGCACACATCAGGTTAAAGAGGAGCGCATTCATGGCTGTTGGTCTTGGTCCTTTGCCAACGTTGCACCCGGTTGCCGGTTTTGAACTAGGTATCGCTTCGGCGGGCATCAAGCGCCCGGGGCGCAAGGATGTTGTGGTCATGCGCTGTGCCGAAGGTTCCACGGTGGCTGGTGTGTTCACCTTGAACGCGTTTTGCGCCGCCCCGGTGATCCTGGCCAAGCAGCGTGTGCAAGGCCCTGTGCGTTACCTGCTGACCAACACCGGCAACGCCAACGCCGGTACCGGCGAGCCAGGCCTGGCCGCCGCGACCCGCACCTGCGCCAAGCTGGCCGAGCTGACGGGCGTCGATGCCAGCGCCGTACTGCCGTATTCCACCGGGGTCATCGGCGAGCCACTGCCGGTCGAGAAGATCGAAGGCGCGCTGCAGGCTGCACTGGACGACCTGTCCGTGGACAACTGGGCCGCCGCGGCCACTGGCATCATGACCACCGACACTCTGCCCAAGGGGGCCAGCCGCCAGTTCCAGCACGACGGCGTGACCATCACTGTCACTGGTATCAGCAAGGGCGCGGGCATGATTCGCCCGAACATGGCGACTATGCTCGGCTACATCGCCACTGACGCCAAAGTCTCCCGTGAAGTGCTGCAGAACCTGCTGCTGGACGGCGCCAACAAGTCGTTCAACCGCATCACCATCGACGGCGATACTTCCACCAACGACTGCTGCATGCTGATCGCCACCGGCCAGGCAGCCCTGCCGGAAATCACCGAGGCCAGCGGCCCGCTGTTCGCCGCGCTGAAGCAGGCGGTATTCGAAGTGTGCATGGACGTGGCCCAGGCCATCGTGCGTGACGGCGAAGGGGCGACCAAGTTCGTCACGGTCGAAGTCAACGGCGGCGGCAATCACCAGGAGTGCCTGGATGTTGGCTACACCGTGGCCCATTCGCCGTTGATCAAGACCGCGCTGTTCGCGTCCGACCCGAACTGGGGGCGTATCCTGGCCGCTGTCGGTCGTGCCGGCGTGCCGGACCTGGATGTGAGCAAGATCGACGTTTTCCTCGGCGAAGTCTGTATCGCCAGCCGTGGCGCGCGCGCCGCCAGCTACACCGAAGCCCAGGGCGCGGCGGTGATGCAGCAGGAAGAAATCACCATCCGCATCGAGCTGGGACGCGGTGATTGCAGCGAAACCATCTGGACCACCGACCTGTCCCACGAGTACGTGAAAATCAACGCGGAATACCGTACCTGATACACCGCTACTCGCTTCTACATGGACGCGACGCATCACGTGTAGGAGCGAGCCTGCTCGCGATGGAGGCCCATGGCCTCCATCTCCTCTGAAAGGTGCCCGACATGAATCTTCACCTGATCATCGGCGACAAACTCTATTCCTCCTGGTCGCTGCGCGCCGCCCTGGCGCTTGAGCTGGCCGGCGCGACTTACACCGAAGAACTGATCAAGCTGAACCAGCCCGATACCCGCGAGCGGATTCTCAAGCATTCGCCGACCGGCAAAGTCCCGTTGCTGAAGACCGAACACGGCACCATCGCCGATTCCCTGGCGATTGCCGAATACCTGGTCGAGCGTTTCCCCGAAGCCGAGCTCTGGCCGCGCGATGTGGCCGCCCGTGCCCAGGCCCGCTCGGCCTGTGCGCAGATGCACAGCGGTTTCTTCGGCCTGCGCGGCAACCTGCCGTTCGACCTGAGCCGCGATGCTGCGCTGTCGCCCATGCCACCCGAAGCCCAGGCCGATATCGAGCGGATGCTGGCCTTGTGGGCCGAGTGTCGCGCGGCCGCGACCGAGCCAGGACCTTTCCTGTTTGGCCGGGTCAGCCTGGCGGACGCCTTTTTTGCGCCGATCGCCGTGCGCCTGCGCACCTATCGGGTGGCGCTGCCGGCTGTCGATGCAGCCTATGTTGAAACGATCTATCAATGGCCAGCCTTCAAGGCCTGGCAGAAAGCCGGTTTAGAGGAAGTAGTGCGGTGAAACGAGTACATGTGGCGGCGGCCGTTATCCGTGATGCCGACGGCAGGATCCTGATTGCCCGACGTGCCGATACCCAGCATCAGGGCGGCCTCTGGGAGTTTCCCGGCGGCAAGGTCGAAGCGGACGAGGCGGTGGAAGCGGCGCTGACCCGTGAACTGCAGGAAGAGCTGGGCATTCTGGTGTCCCGGGCGCGGCCATTGATCAAGGTGCAGCATGACTACCCGGACAAGCAGGTGTTGCTGGATGTCTGGGAAGTTTCCGCCTTTACCGGCGAGCCCCATGGCGCCGAGGGCCAGCCTTTGGCCTGGGTCACGGCCCGCGAGCTGGAGAACTACGAGTTCCCGGCGGCCAACCAGCCGATCGTGGCGGCAGCGCGCTTGCCAAGCGAATACCTGATCACCCCGGAAGGCCTGGAAACGCCGGCGCTGTTGCGGGGCATGCAGAAGGCCATTGCCGATGGCAGCAGGTTGATCCAGCTACGTGCGCCCAATGGCTACGACCCGCAATACCGCGACCTGGCGGTGGATGCGGTTGGCCTGTGCGCGGGCAAGGCGCAATTGATGCTCAAGGGGCCGTTCGAATGGCTGGGGGACTTCCCCTCGGCGGGCTGGCATATCACCTCGGCGCAGCTGCGCAAATATGCCAGCGCCGGGCGTCCCTTTGGCAAGGAGCGCTGGCTGGCGGCGTCCTGCCATGACGCTGAAGAGCTGTCCTTGGCGCAGCAGATGGATGTGGACTTCGTGACGCTGTCGCCGGTCCAGCCGACCCAGACCCACCCTGATGCGCAGCCGCTGGGTTGGGAGCAGGCCGCCCGACTGATCAGCGGTTTCAACAAACCGGTGTACCTGCTGGGCGGCGTCGGTCCGGACCAGCGCGAGCAGGCCTGGCAGGCCGGGGCGCAAGGGGTGGCGGGGATTCGCGCGTTCTGGCCCTGATGCCAGTCACCGGCCGGTTCGCTCCTGCATAAGCTGCAGGAGCGGGCTTGCTGGTGATCAGAGAGGGTAAAGGCGCCTGCTATTCGGGTTTCGCCGCCGCCTGCCAGAGAATCTCGGCGATCCCCTGGCGCTTGGCAATCAGGCGCGCCGCCACGAACAGCAAGTCGGACAGGCGATTGATGTAGGCCAGGCCGACCCCCTCCAGCGGTTCCACGGCATTCAAGTGCTGGCAACGTCGCTCGGTACTGCGCGCCAGGCTGCGGCAAACATGAGCCTGGGCGATCAAGGCCGAACCGCCCGGCAAAATGAAATTCTCCAGCGGCCCCAACTCTTCGTTCCAGGTATCGATAGCTGCTTCCAGGCGTTCGACTTCCGTGGCATTCAGTGCCTGATACACCGGCATGGCTAACTCACCACCCAGGTCGAAGAGGCGGTGCTGGCAGGGCGCCAGGACATCGATCAATTCCTGCAAACCCGGATGCTCGGTGCGCTGTTCAATCAGCCCGGCCAGGAGCAACCCGAGCTGGCTGTTCAGCGTATCGACTTCGCCGATGGCTTCGACCCGCGGATGGTCCTTGGGAACCCGGCGCCCGTCACCCAGCCCGGTTTCGCCTTTGTCGCCGGTGCGGGTGTAAATCTTCGACAAGCGAAAGCCCATGCTTACCTCTCCAGTGGGGGATGTTCCAGTGGTGGCGGCTGACTGCCCGCCAGTGGCAAACGCAAGGTGAAGCATGTGCCCTGGCCCTGCGTCGACTGCACTTCCATCTGGCCTTTGTGATTGTTGGTGATGATGAAGTACGAAACCGACAGCCCAAGGCCGGTGCCCTGGCCGATTTCCTTGGTGGTGAAGAACGGCTCGAAGGTCCGTTTGCGCACGTTTTCGCTCATGCCGATGCCGTTGTCCTCGACCTGGATTTCCGCCCAGGGCGGGTTCAGCCGAGTACGCAGGATAATGCGCCCGGGTTCGCTGTCGTCTACCCGCTGGTGAATGGCCTGGGCGGCGTTTTTCAGCAGGTTGAGCAGGACCTGTTCCAGTTCGTTGGCGGTACCGGGCACCGGCCCCAGTTGCGGGTCGAACTGGCGGATGATGGCCTGGCCCTTGAAGTCGAAGCCTATGGCCAGGTCGAAGTCGTTGCCGGCAATTTCCACGGCCTGGTCGATCAACGCCGGCAGGTCACAAGGCGCCATCTGCCGGTTGCTGCGCCGGCTGAAGCTGAGCATATGGGTCACGATCTTCGCCGCCCGGGCGCCGGCCTGCTGGATGCCGTCGAGCAGTTGCGGCACTTCGCGGCTCTGCAGGTAATGGTTGACGGTTTCCAGTTCGATGCCCAGCTGCTCGGCATGCTCCAGGTTCTTCGGCAGCTCGGGTGACAGGCGCCGACGAATGTTCTGCACGTTGTGCAGGATCGCTCCCAGCGGGTTGTTGATTTCATGGGCCATGCCGGCGGCCAACCCTCCCACGGAGAGCATTTTTTCCGACTGCACCATCATTTCTTCCAGGGACAGGCGCTGGGTGATGTCGTCGATCCGGATCACCACGCCGCGCCCGGCACCGCCCATCAGCGGGTAGAAGGTAAGGGCGTAATGCCGGGCCTCGTCGTCCTTGACCCAGGTGACCCGCTCGACCTTGGTGACCGTATGCTGCTCCACGGTTTCCTTGAGTTGCGGCAGGAACGGCTTGAGTGGTTCGAAGGCGAGGAAGATCGGCTGGTTCAGCGCTTCGTCCAGGCGCGTGCCTGAGAGGGCGCTGGCTTCCTGGTTCCATTGGGTGACATAGAGCTGCTCGTCCAGGGCGATCAGGGCCGAGGGCATCGAGTCGATGATGCTGTTGAGGTAGTTCTGGAAGCCGGTGAGTTTCTTTTCGATCTTGCTGCGCACCTGGACTTCCAGTTCCAGCTTGCGGTTGGTGTGGCGGGTTTCTTCGGCCAAACCCTGGGCCTGGTCATAGGCCGCCTGGGAATCGTCACGGGCGCGTTTGAGTTGCTGTTCTCGCGCTTCGATGCGCGACAGCATGGTGTTGAAGGCCTCGGCCAGGCTGCCGATTTCATCGTGGTTGCCGCGGGCGGCGCGCAGGGAATAGTTTTCCTCGCGTGTCACTTGTCGGGACAGTTCTTCCAGCTGGTGGATGGGTTGGGTGATCAGCCGCTTGATCTGCCGGGCAATGATCAACCACAGCAGCACACTGAAGATCAGGATACCCAGGCTCGCGGTCAGGGTGCCGGTGTAGAAGGCCATCGGCAGTTCACTGCTGGCCACCAGCAACAGGTGGCCGGGGGGCTGGCCGGCGCGGGGCAGGGTGATGATCTGGTTGCTGCGAAATTCGGTCAGTTGCCAGGCTTCGATATGCCGATAGCGCTCCGGCAGGCTCAGGCGTTCGCCATGTTGCAGTTGGGCCAGGCGCGTGCCTTTGCCGTCATAGATCGCTGCGGCGCGCAGGGGGGAGTAGCTGTTGAGTTCGTTGAGCAGCTTCTCGGCGTTTTGTGGCGAATCCAGCGCCTGCTCGGCCAGGGTCGGGTTGGACACCAGCCGGCCGATGGTCTGCAAGGCTTGCGGTGCCATGCTTTCCTGGGAGATCCAGTAGGCGGCGCTGATAAAGGTCAGGTTGGCGACCAGCAGTACGGTAATCAGCAGGACGAGCAAGGCGGCCAGCAGTTTTTGGCCGACCGGCAGGTTTTCAAGGCGCTGGCGCAATGGCATCGGGGACGTCGCTAGAGAGGAACACGTGGGCAGCGTAGCCGCTGCTCAGTCGCTGGGCAATCCGCGCTGTTGCAGGTGTTCCACCAATAGCCGGCGCAGGCGGCTGAGGTTGGGCAGGTGCAACTGGTGCCTGGTGGCAACGTCACAGGCATGCCCCAATAAGTAGCTGATTTCGGTCCTGCGCCGGCTGGCGACGTCCTGGTACATGGAGGAGTAGTTGGCGGCGGTCGCCTGGATCACCCGCTCCACCTCCTGCTGCAGGTTCTCGGCTGCGGCGGGCTGGCCGCAACGTTCCAGCAGTTCGCTCAACTCGACGCACAGCATCGCCACTTCGCAATGATGCTGCAGCAGACCGCCGTTGCGGCAGTCATGCAGGACCGTCAGGGGATTGATCGCGCAGTTGAGCGCCAGCTTGCGCCAGAGGCGGGTCAGGATGTCCGCGCTCCATTCATGGGGGATGCCGCTGGCGCTCAGGTCGTCGAGCCAGAAGGGCGCGGTGGGGTGGCTGGCGTCCCCCAGCCAGGTGTAGCCATGACCGGCGAACACCACGCGCCAGTCGCCGTCGCGAAAGGCGCCTTCGGTGCTCGAGGCATAAATGCAGCGGGCCTGCGGCACCTGGGCGGCCACGGCGTCCTGGCTGCCCAGGCCGTTCTGCAGCAGGATCAGTTCGGCATCGGGCGCCAGGCGCGCGACCAACTGGCTGACGGCCTGTTGCGCGTCATAGGCCTTGCAGGCCACCAGCAGGCGGGCAATGGGCTCAGGGCTATCGACGGTTTCGCCGGGAATGGCATGGAAACTGGCCTGTCCCTGTTCCACCAGCGTCAGTCCGCCCGCGGCCTGATAGGCCTGCAGGCGAGCCTGGTCGCGCAGGATCAGGCGTACCGGCAAGCCGGCCCGGGCCAGGCGTGTCGCCCAGAGGGTGCCGAGGCTGCCCGCGCCCAGAATGTGCCAGGTAGTCGACATCAGCGTGGTGCTCGGTTTGGCAGGCGCATGCGCGGCTCGCAGTGAAGGAGGGGAAAGACCCGTTATAATGAGCCCGGATTTTAACCGCAAACCGGGCGTGCTCCATCTTTATCGAGCTGCGCCCCTTTTTTATTGGAGAAATTACATGCCGTCGTTCGACGTGGTATCCGAACTGGACAAACACGAAGTCACCAACGCCGTGGAAAACGCCGTCAAGGAGTTGGACCGCCGCTATGACTTGAAGGGCAAGGGCAGTTTCGAGTTCAAGGAAAAGGAACTCACCGTCAACCTCACCGCTGAAGCTGAATTCCAGCTGGAAGCGATGATCGAGATCCTCAAGCTGGCCCTGGTCAAGCGCAAGATCGATGTGCAGTGCCTTGAGGTCAAGGACGCTTACGCTTCGGGCAAGGTGATGAAGCAGGAAGCGACCCTCAAGGAAGGCATCGACAAAGAACTGGCGAAAAAGATTGTTGCCCATATCAAGGACGCCAAGCTGAAGGTTCAGGCTGCGATCCAGGGCGAGCAGGTACGGGTGACCGGCAAGAAGCGCGACGATCTGCAGGAAGCCATCGCCGCCCTGCGCGCGAAAGAGTTCGGCATGCCGCTGCAGTTCAACAACTTCCGCGACTGATCGGATTTTTCGGGAACCTCGCGAGCTTATTGGCGTCCGAGGCCCGAGTAATGGGCGGAAACGATTGCGCCTCCATGGAACCACTCGTTTCACCCTTGTTTTTTGTATGCCCGACCGCCGGGAATCAGGAGAGATAGATGGATTTGAATGCTGAAGTGGACAACCTGGTCAAGGCTTCCCAAGCCTGGATTCCGATGATCATGGAATACGGCAGTCGGGTACTGTTGGCCGTCATCACGCTGGCCATCGGCTGGTGGCTGATCAACAGTCTGACGCAAAAAGTCGGCAAGCTACTGGCGCTGCGTAATGCCGACCAGGCCCTGCAGGGTTTTATCAGCAGCCTGGCGAACGTCATTCTCAAGGTGCTGCTGATTGTCAGCGTGGCCTCGATGATTGGTGTCGAAACCACTTCGTTCGTTGCCGCGATCGGTGCGGCGGGCCTGGCCATCGGCCTGGCCTTGCAAGGTAGCCTGGCCAACTTCGCTGGTGGTGTGCTGATCCTGCTGTTCCGTCCTTTCCGCATCGGCGACGTGATCGAAGCCCAGGGCATCAGCGGCACGGTCGACAGCATCCAGATCTTCCACACGGTGTTGCGTACCGGTGACAACAAGACAGTCATCGTGCCTAACGGCAACCTGTCCAACGGCATCATCACCAACCACAACCGCCAGCTGACCCGCAAAGTGATCTTCGATGTGGGTGTGAACTACGAGGCTGATCTGCAAAAGGCCCGTGAGGTCCTGCTGGACCTGGCCAAGGACGAGCGCGTGCTGGCCGATCCGGAGCCAGTGGCGGTGGTTTCCATGCTGGGTGACAGCGCCATCACCCTTTCCCTGCGTGTCTGGGTGAAAACCGCGGATTACTGGGACGTGATGTTCCGCTTCAACGAGTTGTCCCGTGATCGCTTGAAGGAAGCGGGTATCGATATTCCGTTTCCACAACGAGTGATTCGTGTGGTTCAGGAAGCGGCTGTTTGAGTAAGTAAGGGGGATAGGGGTTAAGAGTCTGATCGAATGGTCAGGCTTTAATGCCCTGCTCGCTGGGGAGAGTTTGAAACCTGGTTGTAACAATGAACTGTCGATAACCGGAGCTTCAGCGAGTCGCCAGCCCCAATAAAAAGGCCCATCGAATGATGGGCCTTTTTTATTACTCGCTAAGTAACCGCTATTACAAGATCGACAGTGGGTAGTCGACGATCAGGCGGAACTCTTTGATATCGCCTTCACCTTGGTCGCTGTTAGCGAAGTGCCAAGCTTGACGAACGCGGAAGGAGAGATCTTTTGCCGGGCCAGACTGAACAACGTACTTGGCTTCGAAGTTGGTCTCGTTGTGTTTGCCATCGGCACCGTACAGCGGAGCACCGGTGTCTTTATTACGGTACATGCTGTTGGCAGCCAGACCGGTGCCATCGATATCCCAGCCTTTGACATAGCGGGTCATGAAGCTCAGACCAGGAATGCCGTACTCAGCCATCTTCAGATCGTAACGGATCTGTGCGGACTTCTCGTTCGGGCCGTTGAAGTCAGAGTACTGGATGGAGTTGGCGAGGAAGATCGAGTCGCCGCCGCGGTTGGCACCGCGCCTGGAGGAATCGTGGCCACCGACACCGATGTAGTCGAACGGAGTGTCACCATTGACCTTCTGGAACGCGACGGTAATGGTGTGTGCTCTCAGGAACGAGAAAGCGGCTGCCAGGGAGAACGTGGTGTTGCTGATGTCGCCCGCCTTGGCGCTGCCGGCGTCGGTGGTACGGTAGATGTTACCGTCCAGGTTCAGCGACTGATCGCCACCCATCGGGATGGTGTAGTTCAGGTTGGCGTAGTACTGGTTCCAGATGTCTTCCAGCTTGGCGCCGTAGAGCGATGCACTCAGGTTGTCGGTGATGCCGTACTTGCCACCGAAGTAATCGATGCTGTTGGCTGCCACACCGGCGTAGTTTGCATACAAATTGCCGTTACGAGCGTTGGAGTCCTGGCTGGTGGCCGAATAGAAGTGACCAGCTTCCAGATCAAGGTTTTTGATCTCGCTGCTCTGCAGTTGGAAACCGCTGGCAGTTTGAGGAAGGATACGGGAACCGCCGACCGCAAACACGGGGGAGGTGCTTGGCTGCATGTCGCCGGCTTTCAACTCGGTTTTGGATACGCGGAATTTGACGGCCGCGCCTGCTTTGCCCTGGCTGTTATTGACGTCGCCATCGGAGTCGCGGCTCATGTTGCCGGTACCGCCAGTGCCATCGCCGCCATCCAGTTTGATCGCCAGATAACCGAATGCATCGACGCCGACGCCTACGGTACCCTGGGTGTAACCAGAGCTGAAGTTGCCCCAGATGCCCTGGGTCCAGTCTTTCTGATCGTTGCTGTGGTCTTTGTTGTCACGGTTGAAGTAATAGTTACGCAACAGTACGTCGAACTTTGCGTCTTCAACAAAGCCTTTGGCTTCAGATTGGTCACTTACAAAAGGTGCGGCCGTAGCCACTTGAGTACTGGCTGCTGCTGCAACTGCCAGTGCGATCATGCTCCACTTCATCACGCGCATCGTGATTTGCTCCTTTGGTTTTTAGAAGAGTACTGCCGCCCCACCTGTTTTGTTATCTGGGCGGCTCTTTCTTTTTGTGTCGGCGCAAACTTATATCACGCCGACAATGTTGGCGATACTTGCGTATCAGTCCTTTCAGCTTCTTTACGACCCTGTCGCAAAATGCTCGATCAATGTCGCAAATCCGCAGTCCGCATGTATCCGGACTGACAACTTCAGCGCTGTTTTCGAAGGCTTGAACCTGGAACAAAAAGAACTTTGGTCAAGCAGTCAAATCTCCATGGGGCAGCCTTGCCACTATTGTTATTAGTCTCAGGAAAGGCCGTTTTTCGATGGCTTCTCCCTGGGACAATATGGGTGTGAATGCAACAAGCGTGCACAAAACGCGAAGGCACCGATTTTTTTTCGGCGATAGCCCTTCAGGCTGTAAAAACCGCATAAAACAGTGGTTTTAAGGTCGTTTTGTTTGGGCTTGACGTTCCCTGTCCTCCTGGTGTTGCTCCCTGAAAAAAACGTATGCCATTCCAAAACGTTACCGGTTCACCCTGGTGAGTGAGTAGATGGCGGATGGTCAACGCACTGAGCGTAGACGCACTGTGAGATTTTGGTGCAAAAGTTTCTTGATGCAGCTCAGTCATCATGTGGCGTCGGGCACTGGAAGAATGCGCAGGGAAGGGGCTCTTTCGCGGTTTTCTCCTTGTTTTTTATGAGCTTCGTTCTGTCATGGTGCAGCCCGCCGGAAAATGTTCCAGGTCGGGGCGCTCTGACGTGTGGCATCTAGGATGAGTGTTGAGGCGGATCTGCGCAGCAGAGCGATGAACGCAAGAGCTTTCGCAGGTATGCTGCCGTTCTGTCGCTTGGCGGGCAGCCGGTCATGGCGTTCGCTAAGCTGAAACTTGATGAGCTGAGCGGGAGTGCGCGCGGTGTTCGCTTTAGATCCACGACTTCAACAAGACACATTGCCCATTGGGGATTTCCCCCTTTGCCGGCTGCTGTTGTCCAACGATTCCAATTACCCGTGGTTCATCCTGGTACCGCGCCGGGAAGATATCCGCGAGTTGTTTCAACTGGATGACGCGGACCAGCAGCAACTGTGGCGAGAAACCACGGCGCTGGCGGAGTTGCTTAAAGACTCGTTCGATGCGGACAAGTTGAATGTGGCGACTCTGGGTAATGTCGTCAGCCAGTTGCACATGCACGTTATCGTTCGCAAGCGCGACGACGCGGCCTGGCCTGCTCCGGTATGGGGCAAGCTGCCTGCCAAGCCCTACGACGCCGAACAGGTGGCCGTGATTCGTGAGCGGTTACGACTGGTACTGACCGATGATTTCAAGTTTCTGGAGGGCTGAGTCATGAGCCTGGAAGAACGGGTAACCGATCTGGAAAGCCGATTGGCTTTTCAGGATGACACCATTCAAGCCCTGAACGACGTGCTGGTAGGGCAGCAGCGGGTGGTCGAGCGTCTGCAGTTGCAGATGGCCGCTTTGCTCAAGCGTCAGGAGGAAATGGTGGGGCAGTTCGAGTCATTCGAAGAAGAGGCTCCGCCGCCACATTACTGAGCGCCGGACGGTCTGCCGTCCAGGCAATAAAAAACCGCGAGCAGCCTGGCTGCGTCGCGGTTTTTTTATGGGCGTGAATCAGCGGCGTGGCAGTGCCGCAATCACGTCTTCGGCTTGCAGGCCCTTGTCACGATTCATGACGGAGAACTCCACGCGCTGGCCTTCCACCAGGACGCGGTGACCTTCGCCACGGATGGCGCGGAAATGCACGAAGATGTCATCGCCGGAGTCGCGAGAGATGAAGCCGAAACCCTTCGAAGTGTTGAACCACTTGACGGTGCCGGTATCGCGATTGCTCATGTCGTAGGTTTGCGAAGTGTTAGCCGAAGGAGACGATTTGTAGAAACTGACGGCCAGGTGCAGAAGAACGGCAATCGCCGCGGTCACCAGGCTGAACAGTACAGCTGGTTGACCTGCGATAACCGGCATCGGTGCCAGCAGGGTCAAGGTCTGCAAGACCACCGCCAGCACCAGAAGCGCGCTGACCAGGTTTTGCAGTTGGTGACGCGGGCCTTTGTTCCAGTAGGGGATAACCGGAGCCAGTGTCAGGTTGAGCAGGCCGAAAAAGGCCAGGTAAAGAGCATCGGGTTGTTGCAGGAAGGGAACGGCTTCGGATCGCAGGCTAGGGATAAAGGACAGCAGCAAGGCTGCTGCGCCCGTTAGCAGGTGGACGATTTTCAACATTTTAATGAACTCACGTTAAGACGGATCACAAGGAAGAGCTGAGCGTGCACGGTTCGCTTCTGAACAATGGGAGGCGGTGAGCACGTGCGCGGGATCAGCCTATGCGCTGAAGCCGAGAAATAGGCAACAGCGACACGGCCTCTATTTAACAGCAAAGCCCAGGCCTTCTCAAATCAGGTGCTGTGGCCGGGTGGAGGCGAAAGTCCTGATTGTCCTGAGGGAATACCGGACTATCGGGCAAAGCCTTGTTCTAGAGAGCCAGCATCTAAGAAATCGGGAACGGTGGCTTCTCAGGTGGGTCACAACCGGCGTGGGCTTTCTTGTAGGTACTGGTCGCCCGCTCGGGGGGGCAATCTGTCGCACGGTCTCGGGCAATCCCGGGCTGCGGGTGCAGGGTAGTCTTGCTAGAGTGGTCCGGTACCTGACCTGTTGAATTCAATGTGCTAACGGAGATAGACATGGCAATCGATATCGGTATCAGCGCAGAAGATCGCAAATCCATCGTGGAGGGGCTCTCTCGCCTGCTTTCAGATACTTATGTGCTGTATCTGAAGACCCATAATTTCCACTGGAACGTCACGGGCCCGCAGTTCCGTACGCTGCACCTGATGTTCGAAGAGCAGTACAACGAACTGGCGCTGGCGGTGGACCTGATCGCCGAGCGTATCCGCGCCCTGGGGTTCCCGGCGCCAGGCGCCTATTCCATCTACGCGCGTCTTTCTTCGATCAAGGAAGAAGAGGGCGTACCAAGCGCCGATGAGATGATCAAGCAACTGGTGGCGGGGCAGGAAGCGGTGACCCGCACTGCGCGTGGCATTTTCCCGATCATCGACAAGGTCAGCGACGAACCCACCGCGGACCTGTTGACCCAGCGGATGCAGGTGCATGAGAAAACCGCGTGGATGCTGCGCTCGCTGTTGAGCGAGCAATAATCCCGCAGACCGAATGGCGCCGTTATCGGCGCCATTTGCTTTTATGGGGCATGACTTGTCGTCCGATCATGGCGGTTCGCCCTCAGGCCCGATGGCTGGGGTATGGCAGCGGAGTGCTGGCTTCGTTTCGGCGGGCGGTGGTCTATCGGTGCCGTCATACGGCTGCACAGGGCCGATTTAATGGATATAATCCCGCCCTTTGCTATATAACCCGGGCCTCGGCACGGGTTAAGCCAGACGTTAAGTACGCCGAGACGCTCTCATGCCCATGTACGACTACCAATGTGCTTCCTGTGGTCATCAGCTGGAAGCCATTCAAAAGATCAGCGCGCCTGCGTTGGTCGATTGCCCTGCCTGCCAGGCGCCCGAGCTGAAAAAAATGCTGTCCATGCCAGGTTTCCGCCTCAGCGGTTCGGGCTGGTATGAGACCGACTTCAAGACCGGCGCCAAGAAGAACCTGGCCGGTGGCGACAAAGCTGATTAAGTTGAACGACACGCGCGAGCTCTTGCATTATCCGGTACCCCGAGGTGCGCAAGGCCTCCCATCGAATTTCGAATTACGAGAAGTGAAACCACTACCATGATGCGCAGCCATTATTGCGGCCAACTGAACGAAAGCCTGGAAGGTCAGGAAGTTACCCTTTGCGGATGGGTCCACCGTCGTCGCGACCATGGCGGGGTGATCTTCCTCGATATCCGTGATCGTGAAGGTCTGGCCCAGGTGGTGTTCGACCCGGACCGCGCTGAAACCTTCGCCGCCGCCGACCGTGTGCGCAGCGAATACGTGGTCAAGATCACCGGCAAGGTGCGCCTGCGTCCAGCCGGTGCCGGCAACGCCAACATGGCTTCGGGCATGATCGAAGTCCTGGGCTACCAGCTGGAAGTGCTGAACGAAGCGGAAACCCCGCCGTTCCCACTCAACGAATACTCCGACGTGGGCGAAGAAACCCGCCTGCGCTATCGTTTCATCGACCTGCGCCGTCCGGAAATGGCCGAGAAGCTGCGTCTGCGCTCGCGCATGACCACCAGCATCCGTCGCTACCTGGACGAGAACGGTTTCCTCGACGTCGAAACCCCGATCCTGACCCGTGCCACCCCTGAAGGCGCGCGTGACTATCTGGTGCCGAGCCGTACCCACGCTGGCAGCTTCTTCGCTCTGCCGCAGTCGCCACAGCTGTTCAAGCAACTGCTGATGGTCGCCGGCTTCGACCGCTACTACCAGATCGCCAAATGCTTCCGCGACGAAGACCTGCGTGCCGACCGTCAGCCTGAGTTCACGCAGATCGACATCGAAACCAGCTTCCTCGATGAAAAAGACATCATGGGCCTGACCGAAGGCATGATCCGCAACCTGTTCAAGGAAGTGCTGGATCTGGAATTCGGCGAGTTCCCGCACATGACCTTTGAAGAGGCCATGCGTCGCTACGGTTCCGACAAGCCGGACCTGCGTATCCCGCTGGAGCTGGTGGATGTTGCCGACCAGCTCAAGGAAGTCGAATTCAAGGTGTTCAGCGGCCCGGCCAACGATCCGAAATGCCGTATCGCCGCCTTGCGCGTTCCTGGCGGGGCGAGCATGCCGCGCAAGCAGATCGACGATTACACCAAGTTCGTCGGCATCTACGGCGCGAAGGGCCTGGCCTACATCAAGGTCAACGAACGCGCCAATGGTGTTGACGGTCTGCAGTCTCCAATCGTCAAGAACATCCCGGAAGCCAACCTGAACGTGATCCTCGATCGCGTGGGTGCGGTCGACGGCGACATCGTGTTCTTCGGCGCCGACAAGGCCAAGATCGTCAGCGAGGCCCTGGGCGCGCTGCGGATCAAGCTCGGTCACGACCTGAACCTGCTGACCTGCGAATGGGCTCCGCTGTGGGTCGTCGACTTCCCGATGTTCGAAGAGAACGACGACGGCAGCTTCACCGCGCTGCACCACCCGTTCACCGCGCCGAAGTGTTCGCCGGAAGAATTGGAAGCCAACCCGGCGACCGCACTGTCCCGTGCCTACGACATGGTGCTCAACGGCACCGAACTGGGCGGCGGTTCGATCCGTATCCACCGCAAGGAAATGCAACAGGCGGTCTTCCGTCTGCTGGGCATCGATGAAGCGGAACAGGAAGAGAAATTCGGCTTCCTGCTGGACGCCCTGAAGTACGGCGCACCGCCGCACGGCGGCCTGGCGTTCGGTCTGGACCGTCTGGTGATGCTGATGACCGGCGCCCAGTCGATCCGTGAAGTGATTGCCTTCCCGAAAACCCAGAGCGCTGCTTGCGTGATGACCCAGGCTCCTGGCCTGGTCGACGCCAAGGCGCTGCGCGAGCTGCACATCCGCCTGCGCGAACAGCCAAAGGCTGAGTAAGGCCGACCTGAAGGCGCATCTGCGGATGCGCCTTTTTCTATTGGGTCGAGATATTTGTTGCCCGCCCGCCGTTACAGGCGTTGCGGGCATTGTTTCAAAGAGAATTTGGAGCGCGTTATGGCAGGTCATTCCAAGTGGGCGAACATCAAGCACCGCAAAGAGCGTCAGGATGCCAAGAGAGGCAAGATTTTCACCAAGTGGATCCGTGAGCTGACGGTCGCCGCTCGCCAGGGCGGTGGCGAACCCGGTTCCAACCCGCGTTTGCGTCTGGCCCTGGACAAGGCCCTGGGCGCCAACATGAGCCGCGAGATCATCGATCGCGCCATTGCCCGTGGCGCTGGTGCGACCGAGGCCGACAATGTCGAAGAGCTGACCTATGAGGGGTATGGCCCGGGCGGCGTGGCGGTGATGGTCGAATGCATGACCGACAACCGCAACCGTACTGCAGCGGCCGTGCGCCATGCGTTCAGCAAATGTGGCGGCAACCTGGGTACCGACGGTTCGGTGGCGTATCTGTTCGAGCGCAAGGGGCAGATCAGCTTTGCACCGGGCGTCGATGAGGACGCACTGACCGATGCGGCGTTGGAAGCCGACGCCGATGACGTGGTTGTTCACGAAGACGGCTCGATCGATGTGTTTACCTCGTTCACTGGCTTCTATGCGGTACGCAACGCACTCGAAGAGGCCGGTTTCAAGGGCGACGACGCGGAAATCGTCATGCAGCCGACCACCAGCGCCGAGCTGGACCTGGAAGGCGCCGAGAAGATCCTCAAGCTGATCGACATGCTCGAAGACCTGGACGATGTGCAGAACGTCTACTCCAACGCGGATATTCCCCAGTCGGTGGCCGAGCAACTCGGCTGATGCTGATAGCACGATAAAAGATCGCAGCCTTCGGCGGTTTCCCCCCTTTACACACAGGGTTACGCTGTACCTGTAGGGGAGCTGTCGAAGGCTGCGATTTTTTGTTTCTCCAGCTTCTCCCAGCGTTACCTTAGGCAACCGAATTTTCTCTTTGCAGGCGTTATGACTCTTATTCTTGGTATCGACCCGGGTTCGCGCATCACCGGTTACGGCGTGGTACGTGATACCGGGCGTGGCTGCGTGTACGTGGCTTCGGGCTGTATTCGCACGGGCGCCGGCGAGCTGCATGAGCGGCTGCAAATCGTCTATCGCGGGGTTCGTGAGGTCATTCAGACCTACGGTCCGGTGACCATGGGCATTGAAAAGGTGTTCATGGCGCGTAACGCCGACTCGGCCCTGAAACTGGGCCAGGCCCGTGGCGCGGCGATTGTGGCGGGGGCCGAGGAAAGCCTGGAAATCGCCGAATACACCGCCACTCAGGTCAAGCAGGCCGTGGCGGGCACCGGCGGGGCCAACAAGGAACAGGTGCAAATGATGGTCATGCACTTGCTCAAGTTGACCAGCAAGCCGCAGATCGACGCTTCGGACGCCCTGGCGATTGCCATCTGTCATGCCCACACCCGTTCCAGCCTGCTGCCCCACGGCCTGGGTACCGCACGCAGTCGTGGCGGCCGCCTGCGTCTCTGATAGCATCTGCGCAAACATTTGATGAGTGGAGCATCCCGCGCCTGTCTGCCCGGCCCGGATCTTCGCTCTGTGACCCGCCGGCCCCTGTTCTGGCCTGAGCTAAGGATCTGAAACGTGATTGGACGCTTGCGCGGCACCCTGGCTGAAAAACAGCCGCCGCACCTGATTCTCGATGTAAACGGTCTGGGTTACGAGGTGGAAGTCCCCATGACCACCCTGTACCGCCTGCCGTCGGTCGGTGAACCGCTCACCCTGCACACCCATTTGGTCGTGCGTGAAGATGCCCAGTTACTCTATGGCTTTGCCAGCAAGCGCGAGCGGGACTTCTTTCGCGAACTGATTCGCCTCAATGGCGTAGGGCCGAAACTGGCGCTGGCGCTGATGTCCAGCCTGGAGGTCGACGAACTGGTGCGTTGCGTGCAAGCACAGGACACCTCGGCGCTGACCAAGGTGCCGGGGGTCGGTAAAAAGACCGCGGAGCGTCTGCTGGTCGAGCTCAAGGACCGCTTCAAGGCCTGGGAAACCGTGCCGAGCATGTTTGCCCTGGTGCCGAACCAGCCGGATGCGCCGATGCCGGTGGCCAGTGCCGAGACCGATGCGGTCAGTGCCTTGATCTCCCTGGGCTACAAGCCGCAGGAAGCCAGCAAGGCGGTTTCCGCGATCAAGGAAAAAGGCCTGAGCAGTGAAGACATGATTCGCCGCGCCCTGAAGGGAATGATTTAAGTGATAGAAGCAGATCGTCTGATCGCCGCCACGGGCCCCCGTGAGCGCGAGGAAGTCCAGGACCGTGCGATTCGCCCCGTCAGCCTGGCCGAATACATCGGCCAGCCGACGGTGCGCGAGCAAATGGAGCTGTTCATCCAGGCTGCCCGCGGGCGCAACGAGTCGCTGGACCACACCCTGATCTTCGGCCCGCCGGGGCTGGGCAAGACCACGCTGGCCAACATCATTGCCCAGGAAATGGGGGTGTCGATCAAGAGCACCTCGGGCCCGGTGCTGGAGCGCCCCGGGGACCTGGCGGCGCTGCTGACCAATCTCGAACCGAACGACGTACTGTTTATCGATGAGATCCATCGTCTGTCGCCGATCGTCGAGGAAGTGCTGTACCCGGCCATGGAAGATTTCCAGCTGGACATCATGATCGGCGAAGGGCCAGCGGCCCGTTCGATCAAGCTCGACCTGCCGCCGTTCACCCTGGTGGGGGCGACGACTCGCGCGGGCATGTTGACCAACCCGCTGCGCGATCGCTTCGGCATTGTCCAGCGCCTGGAGTTCTATAGCACCGCGGACCTGGCGACCATTGTCGGGCGTTCCGCCGGCATTCTCGGCTTGCCGCTGGACCCGGACGGCGCCTTCGAAATCGCCCGGCGCGCCCGCGGCACGCCGCGTATCGCCAACCGTTTGTTGCGTCGGGTGCGGGACTTTGCCGAGGTTCGTGCCAAGGGCCACATCACCAAGCCCATCGCCGATCTGGCGTTGAACCTGCTGGATGTCGACGAGCGTGGCTTCGACCACCAGGACCGGCGCCTGTTGTTGACCATGATCGAGAAGTTCGACGGCGGGCCGGTGGGGGTCGACAGCCTGGCGGCCGCGATCAGCGAAGAGCGGCACACCATCGAGGACGTACTCGAGCCCTATCTGATCCAGCAGGGCTATATCATGCGTACGCCGCGGGGCCGTGTGGTGACCCGGCATGCCTATCTGCACTTCGGTCTTAACATCCCGTCACGATTGGGCGAGATGCCCGTGGTAGACGAATTCCTCGATGCCGTGGACGATTAATAACCGCTTGGGCAGCGATTTATTCGCAGCCTGTGTGGTCCTAGGGGGCTGGCATTGCCGTTATTTCGCCAGAAAGGCGTTCGAGAATGAAAAACAGTTGCCTGGCCGGATTGGCAACCTGAGGAGTAAGCACTAGAGTATGCGCGCGCAAAACGGGCTTGGGTCGTTCGCACATCGTTGTCGCGTTTATTACGAAGACACCGATGCCGGCGGCATCGTGTATTACGTTAATTACCTTAAGTTTATGGAACGGGCTCGAACCGAGCGGCTACGAGATCTGGGCTTTGCCCAATCGCAGCTGGCAGGGGAGAACCTGTTGTTCGTCGTGCATTCCAGCGAAGCGCGCTACCACGCGCCGGCGCGACTGGACGACGAGCTTCTGGTAAGTGCAGAAGTCATCGAATTGAACCGGGCCAGCCTGCGCTTCAAACAGCAGGTCAGGCGAGCCACGGATAATGCACTGCTCTGCGAAGGGCAGTTTCTGGTGGCCTGTGTGCGCACCGACAATTTGAAACCCCGGGCCATTCCCGAAGCTCTACGTACGGCCTTTGCCGACGTGAGCGGCGCGGGTACACACTCAGAGCAGGAGATAAAGCGTGGAAGCTAACGTCGTCGACCATTCCTCCATGTGGAGCTTGGTCAGCAATGCCAGCATCGTTGTGCAGTTGGTAATGCTGACCCTGGTAGCCGCATCGGTGACCTCATGGATCATGATCTTTCAGCGCAGCAACCTGCTGCGCGCCGGTCGACGCGCCCTGGAGAGCTTCGAAGAGCGCTTCTGGTCGGGCATCGACCTGTCCAAGCTGTACCGTCAGGCGGGCAGCAACCCGGACCCTGATTCCGGTGTGGAGCAGATCTTCCGTGCCGGTTTCAAAGAGTTCTCGCGCCTGCGCCAGCAATCGGGCGTTGATCCCGAGGCGGTCATGGAAGGTGTCGCTCGTGCCATGCGTGTCGCCATCTCCCGCGAAGAAGAGAAACTCGAGCAGAGCCTGCCGTTCCTCGCCACTGTCGGCTCGGTCAGTCCGTACATCGGTCTGTTCGGTACCGTCTGGGGGATCATGAACTCCTTCCGCGGCCTGGCCAGCGCCCAGCAGGCGACCCTGGCGACCGTAGCACCGGGTATCGCCGAAGCCCTGATCGCCACCGCGATCGGCCTGTTTGCCGCGATCCCGGCCGTTATCGCCTACAACCGTTTTGCGGCCCGTGGCGAGACCCTGATCAGCCGTTACTACACCTTCGCCGACGAGTTCCAGGCGATCCTGCACCGTAAAGTGCACACCAGCGAAGAGTGAGCAGGTAAATCCCCATGGCCCGAGTTCGCCACAAACGCAAGCCGGTTGCCGAGATGAACGTGGTGCCCTACATCGACGTGATGTTGGTACTGCTGGTTATCTTCATGGTGACCGCGCCGATGCTCAATCAGGGCGTGAAAGTCGATCTGCCCAAGGTTTCCAGCGAAGCCTTGCCGCAGGACAACAACACCCAGGTCCTGACCATTTCGATCAAGGCTGACAAGACCTACTACTGGAACCTTGGCAGTGAAGTCGACACCGACAAGCAGATGGACAAGGCCATGACCTTGCCGCAGATGACCGACGCCGTGACCAAGATCATTCGCGCCGGCAATGAAGGCGGCAAGCATACCCAGGTGTTCATTCGCGGCGACAAGTCCGTTGACTACGGTGCCGTCATGGGCGCCATGGGCGGGCTGCAGAAGGCCGGCGTCGGTAACGTTGGCCTGATTACCGAGGCGCCCTGATGCAGCAACAGCGAGAGCCGTCCGCCTCGGAAAGCTACTTCTGGCCTAGCGTGTGGGCAATTGCCCTGCACGTTCTGGTGTTCGGCATGCTGTTCGTCAGTTTTGCCATGACGCCGGAGTTGCCGCCGTCCAAGCCGATCGTCCAGGCGACCCTGTATCAGCTGAAATCGAAAAGTCAGGCGACCACCCAGACCAATCAGAAGATTGCGGGAGAGGCGAAGAAATCCGCCGCGCGCCAGACCGAAGTCGAGCAGATGGAGCAGAAAAAGGTCGAGCAGGAAGCGGTCAAGGCTGCGGAACAAAAGAAAGAAGAGGCTGCTCAAAAAGCCGAGGAAGCGAAAAAGGCCGACGAAGCCAAGAAAGCGGATGAGGCGAAGAAGGCTGATGAAGCCAAGAAAGCCGACGACGCGAAGAAGGCTGCGGAAGCGAAAAAGGCTGAAGAGAAACAATTGGCTGATATAGCCAAAAAGAAAGCCGAAGAAGAAGCCAAGAAAGCCGCCGAAGAAGAGGCCAAGAAAAAGGCCGCTGAAGAGGCGAAGAAAAAGATAGTCGAAGACGCGAAGAAGAAAGCCGCGGAAGACGCCAAGAAGAAAGCTGAAGCAGACGAGGCGAAGAAGAAGGTCGCCGAGGACGCGAAGAAGAAAGCCGCCGCCGACGCAGCCAAGAAAAAGGCTCAGGAAGCAGCGCGTAAATCCGCCGAAGATAAAAAGGCCCAGGCCCTGGCTGATTTGCTTTCCGACACGCCGCAGCGTCAGCAGGCCTTGGCGGACGAGCAGGGCGACGAAGTCGCGGGCAGTTTCGACGATCTGATTCGTGCTCGTGCGGCGGAAGGCTGGGCTCGTCCTCCTTCGGCGCGCAACAACATGACTGTCGTGCTGCAAATCGGCATGTTGCCGGATGGTACGGTGACTTCCGTGTCGGTGGCCAAGTCCAGCGGCGATGGTCCGTTCGATGCCTCGGCGGTAGCTGCGGTCAAGAACATTGGACGTTTGACAGAAATGCAGGGAATGAAGCCGAGCGATTTCGCTCCGTATCGTTCATTCAAGATGACATTCACACCTGAGGATCTAGCCTTGTGAGAAACCTTCTTCGAGGATTGCTTGTCGTTATTTGCTGTATGGCAGGGATAGCGACAGCGGATGAAAAGAACATTCTGGTCACCAGTGGCAGTGACCGGGCCACGCCCATCGCCGTAGTGCCGTTCGGTTGGCAAGGGGGCAGCGTGCTGCCCGACGACATGGCTGAAATCATCGGCAACGACCTGCGCAACTCGGGTTACTACTCGCCGATTCCAAAGCAGAACATGATCAGCCTGCCGACCCAGGCCAGCGAAGTCATCTACCGTGACTGGAAGGCCCTGGGCGCCCAGTACATCATGGTCGGCAGCATTGTCCCGGCGGGCGGTCGCCTGCAGGTGCAATACGCCCTGTTCAACGTCGCCACCGAACAGCAAGTGCTGACCGGTAGCGTCTCGGGCAGCGTCGACCAGCTGCGCGACATGGCTCACTACATCTCCGACCAGTCGTTCGAGAAGCTCACCGGTATCAAGGGCGCCTTCTCGACTCGCATGCTGTATGTCACGGCAGAGCGTTTCTCCGAGAAGAACACGCGCTACACCCTGCAACGCTCCGACTATGACGGCGCGCGTGCGGTGACCCTGCTGCAATCCCGTGAGCCGATCCTGTCGCCGCGCTTCGCGCCGGACGGCAAGCGCATTGCCTATGTGTCGTTCGAACAGAAGCGTCCGCGCATCTTCGTTCAGCACATCGACACTGGCCGTCGCGAGCAGATCACCAACTTCGAAGGCCTGAACGGCGCGCCTGCCTGGTCGCCGGACGGCCAGCGCCTGGCGTTCGTGCTGTCCAAGGACGGCAACCCGGACATCTATGTGATGAACCTGGGGTCGCGTCAGATCTCGCGTGTGACCGCAGGTCCTGGCATCAACACCGAACCGTTCTGGGGCAAGGATGGTTCGACCATCTACTTCACCTCGGACCGTGGCGGCAAACCACAGATCTACAAGACCAGCGCCGGTGGTGGCGGTGCGGAACGGGTGACTTTCGTGGGCAACTACAACGCCAACCCGAAACTGTCCGCGGATGAAAAAACCCTGGTCATGATTCACCGGCAGGACGGCTTCACAAACTTCAAGGTAGCTGCCCAGGATTTGCAGCGTGGCAACGTAAAAATCCTTACCGACAGCACACTTGATGAGTCGCCTACTGTTGCGCCCAACGGCACCATGGTAATCTACGCCACCCGCCAGCAGGGCCGGGGAGTCTTGATGCTCGTGTCCATTAATGGACGCGTGAGGCTCCCGCTTCCTACCGCTCAAGGCGAAGTCAGAGAACCGTCCTGGTCCCCTTACCTGAACTGACGCGGCGCTTTACGTTTTACTTAACACACTGGGGTTCATTAGGAGTTTCACGATGGAAATGCTGAAGTTTGGTAAGTTTGCTGCGCTGGCTCTGGCCATGGCTGTAGCTGTAGGTTGCTCCTCCAAAGGCGGCGACAACGCTGGTGAAGGCGCTGTTGATCCAAACGCTGGTTACGGCGCTAACACCGGTGCAGTTGACGGCTCCCTGAGCGAAGAAGCCGCTCTGCGCGCAATCACCACCTTCTACTTCGAATACGACAGCTCGGACCTGAAGCCAGAAGCCATGCGCGCTCTGGACGTTCACGCCAAGGACCTGAAAGCAAACGGCGCTCGCGTTGTTCTGGAAGGCAACACCGACGAACGTGGTACTCGTGAGTACAACATGGCTCTGGGCGAGCGTCGTGCGAAAGCCGTTCAGCGCTACCTGGTGCTGCAAGGCGTTTCCCCAGCTCAGCTGGAACTGGTTTCCTACGGCGAAGAGCGTCCAGTTGCTACCGGCAACGACGAGCAGTCCTGGGCTCAAAACCGTCGCGTCGAACTGCGTAAGTAATTCGTCATGCGAACGTGCCGTCGTGCTCTAACTGTCTTGGCTCTCAGCCTCGCGCCGCTTTCGGTGTGGGCTGCGGTTCCTGTGGTCGATAACAACTCGGGCTATAACAATAGCGGAGGCAGTTATCCGCCAGCGGGTTATGGTACGAACGGCGCCTATGCCGGGGGAGGGGTTTCGACCCCTGTCTCGGCACAGGGCGAGCTGTTCCAGCAACTGCAGCAAATGCAGGATCAAATCGCACGGCAACAAGGTGTGATTGAAGTACTGCAAAACGATATTGCGCGCATGAAGCAGGAAAGCCTGGAGCGTTACCAGGATCTTGATCGGCGCATTGGAGCGGGCGGTGCACCTGCCGCGACCCCTGATAATTCTTCTGCCGGTGGTGATGCAAGTGCCGCCGGTGCCGCTGCCGGGGCTGCCTCGCAAGCTCCAGCGGCAAGTAGTGAACCGGGCGATCCGGCGAAGGAAAAGCTGTATTACGAGGCAGCCTTCGACCTGATCAAGGCCAAGGACTTCGACAAGGCCAGCCAGGCTTTCGCCGCGTTCCTGCGTAAATACCCGAATAGCCAGTACGCGGGTAATGCCCAGTACTGGTTGGGCGAAGTGAACCTGGCCAAAGGCGACCTGCAAGGGGCCGGCCAAGCATTCGCCAAGGTATCCCAGCTGTATCCGAAGCATGCCAAGGTGCCGGACTCGCTGTACAAGCTGGCTGACGTAGAGCGCCGCCTGGGTCACACTGACAAGGTCAAGGGCATTCTGCAGCAGGTGGTGGCCCAATATCCGGGTACTTCCGCCGCCCAGCTGGCTCAGCGCGATCTGCAACGCATGTAATCGAGTTTGAGCTGTTTGGAAGAAACCCGCGCTTGCCGCGGGTTTTTTCGTTAGAATCCATGCCCTTTTTATGAAACACGCTTCCTGGGATTACCGTGTTTGCGGGATTCCTCGAGGTGCCTGACGGAGGCGGACAGCCTGTTTAGCTGTTACGCCCGTGGCGACTATGCAAGACACATTGAGAATTACCGAAGTTTTTTACTCGTTGCAGGGTGAAACTCGGACTGCCGGCCTGCCCACGGTATTTGTGCGCCTGACCGGTTGTCCGCTGCGTTGCCAGTACTGCGACAGTGCCTATGCCTTCAGCGGCGGCACCATCCGCACCCTCGAGAGCATTCTCGAGCAGGTCGCCGGTTTCCGCCCGCGTTACGTCTGTGTGACCGGGGGCGAGCCTCTGGCGCAACCTAACGCCATTCCCCTGCTCAAGCAGCTGTGTGATGCCGGTTACGAAGTCTCGCTGGAAACCAGCGGAGCCCTGGATATTTCCGCGGTCGATCCGCGGGTCAGTCGAGTGCTCGACCTGAAGACGCCGGGATCGGAAGAGGTCCAGCGCAATCGTTATGAAAACATCGAGCTGCTGACGCCGAACGACCAGGTCAAGTTTGTCATCTGTTCCCGTGAGGACTACGACTGGGCGGTTTCCAAGCTGATCCAGTATGGTCTGGAGCGGCGGGCGGGCGAGGTGCTGTTCTCGCCGAGCCATCACGACCTGAATGCGCGCGATCTGGCCGACTGGATCGTCGCGGATAACCTGCCGGTGCGCCTGCAATTGCAGCTGCATAAATATCTTTGGAATGACGAGCCGGGGCGCTGATATGACTGATCAAGCACAGAACCAAGTGGCCGCTGAAAAGCGTGCGGTAATCCTGCTGTCCGGCGGTCTGGATTCGGCCACCGTGGTGGCCATGGCCCGTGCCGAAGGTTACCGCTGCTACACCATGAGCTTCGATTACGGCCAGCGTCATCGCGCCGAGTTGCAGGCGGCCGAGCGTGTCGCTCGCGACCTGGGCGTGGTCGAGCACAAGGTGATCGGCCTCAACCTCAACGGTATCGGCGGCTCCGCGCTGACCGACAGCTCCATCGATGTGCCCGAGGCTCCGAGCGAAGGGATCCCCGTCACCTACGTGCCGGCACGTAACACCGTGTTCCTGTCCCTGGCACTGGGCTGGGCGGAAGTGTTGGGCGCGCGGGACATCTTCATTGGTGTCAACGCCGTGGACTATTCGGGGTACCCGGATTGCCGTCCGGAGTTCGTCGAGGCCTTCGAGCGCATGGCCAACCTGGCGACCAAGGCCGGGGTAGAGGGGCAGGGATTCCGTATCCAGGCACCACTGCAGAACCTGAGCAAGGCCGATATCGTCAAGGCAGGCGTCAAGCTCGGGGTTGATTACGGCCTGACCGTGTCCTGCTACCAGGCCGATGATCAAGGGCGTGCCTGCGGCAAGTGCGACAGCTGCCGTCTGCGTGCAGAAGGTTTTGCCGCGGCCGGTGTCAGCGACCCAACAGCTTATTTTTGATTTTTTTCATATTGGGTGTTGAATTCTTTTTATAAATCAGTATTATACGCGCCACCACACAGCGGGTCGTTAGCTCAGTTGGTAGAGCAGTTGGCTTTTAACCAATTGGTCGTAGGTTCGAAT
>NZ_JAQZAB010000134.1:110234-168419 GCF_028640915.1 Pseudomonas sp. B3G-3
TTTAAAATCCGAAAGGCCCACGAAAGTGAGGATTTTCGGGTTTTTTTTTGCCTGCAGAAACGTGTGGGTGCTGAGCTGGAAGGTGTTTAAGGCACAAAACATACTTACAGACATGCAGCCGTCTGTGGCGAACCATAGTTTCGAGCAGACGTGATGTCAATATGGAATATTGCATGGCTCAGGAGCGAGCCTGGGCGATTTTGTCAACGGGGGCCTGCTTAGAATGCGTGAACCTGTAGGCATCTAGCGGAATTTAGGTTGAGAGAACCCCTCCAGATCTGGGTCTGTAAATCCCAATCCAGATAGTGTTTTGCTCTGCGCATTCGGTGACCTGTCTCAGCGCCAAGGTCTTAGTAGAACTGGTTCAGCTCCAGTTATACGACTTGATGCCGACCCTATTGATCATCAGTGTGAACAGGACTGAGGTCTCGGATACCTCGTCCAACATTGACGCTGGTGGAATTCCTAACTCTTCCCACCAGGTTCCTGGTCCATCCCATGTCAGTTCGTGGCTTAAGCCGGTCCCCACTGGAAGTATTGCCTGTTCCAGAGTGAAGCGTTCAGAGCTGATGCTAGCGACATGAGTCAGCAGCTTTGATGCCCCAGAATCAATATCTGGTGGAGGCAGTAGCGGCATGGTTTCTGAATCAGCTGGGCAGGCCGGGGCTGCCGCAACCTCTGGTTCTTCAAGGGCGGGGAGAGGTTCAGGCAGAGCTGGAGGCATATGAGCCACCGGAGTCGGCACATGTTCATCCACCCGCCTTTCAAACGCGATTGCACCCTGCGACAGGCTTCGTTCGTGCAGCACTGCCCGCATGTGATCGTAGTCGACCTCGATGTAGCTGAGCGTCGTCGCAATGTTTGAATGGTTCAGCAAGCTTTTTGTGAGGTGGATATTTCGCTCCGGCTGCCTCATGAGATCCGTTGCCAAGGTATGCCGGAAGCGGTGCGGTGTCATACGTGTTCCAATCTCACGGGTCAATTTGCGGTACATCCCCTCCACCTGGTCGATATTCATCTCCCTCGAGCGGTAGTACCTGGAAAACCGATTTACGTTGAACAACTGATCATCTGGCCGGAAGCCAATCTCGTCCGCTGCCTCCAGAAGGCCCAATATGTGAGGCTCCAGACCCGGCATGATCGGGATTGAGAACTCACGATGGGTCTTCTCTGTGTCAGCTTGAACCCTGATCAGCCTATTTTCCCAATCGACGTCTTGGTGCCGTAAAGTCAACAGAGCATTCAATCGAATGCCTGTGTAGTAGAACATTTCGAATACGGTAAGCCAGAACCATGCTGGCGTTATCTGGCTGCGTTTTTTTGTGTAGCGCTCCTCGGCCACAAGGGATTTGAGCCACTCACGAGCTTGCTTGATGGCATCACGGGCTACGGTCTTACTTGCACGTTTTGGTGGGATGACCGTGGTCTTCCTGAACGGGTTTACGCTGGTATGAAGCAGTGTTCCCTGCTCAAGAGCGTAACCCCATACAGTCCGGAGATGGTTTGAGTAGGTGTTCCAGCTTTGTTTGGACAATCCTCGGTCAAGCTCTTTACGTCGCCATCCCAGAATTGAGCGATGGTCGATCGCATCGAGTGAGCTGTCTTCCCCAAAGTGCCGTATCAATGCTCTGGTGGCTGCAAGATAAATCTTTGCGCTGGCGTGTCTCAGGTCGTGGGTGAAAATGTAGTCTTGTGTTAGCTCAAGGGGCGTGTTCATTCCGCTCCCTCCGCTTTTCCCGTCATCAAGCTTATGCTCGCGTTGTCGAAGGGAACCTCAGTAAAAACCGTCAGGGGTTCTTTCAGCAGATATCCCCTCAGCTGTTTGGTGGTTCTAGGGCCAGTGACGTTGAAGGTCCAGATGTTCAGGCTCTTCGCAGTTTTCTGGTGCAACTTCTGTTTCTCGAAGCTTCTCTGGACAAGTTGCCAGGCACTCACATTCTGAGCTTTTGCCTGCGCCTCAATCTCAGGAAACTCCTGCACGTAACGCTTGAAAATTCCAGGTGTGACAAGCATCGCGGTCCCCGATACGGTATGCACCAGTGCTTTGGTGTCATTGATAATGATTCGGCGGGAGACGAGGCCTTTCCTAAGCCATTCAACAAATCCTTTACCCAGCTCGCTGTTGTTGCCCGGTATTGGTGCAACGCCATCGGCAATAGCTACCGCTTCACTTTCAGTCTCGGAAGGTATTACTGGCTGGACGTCTTCCAGGCCAGAAGGCACGGTCTTTGCCGCAGAGGAGTGTTCTAAGTCACTTTCTGGCTGTAGTGGCGAAGTGATGTTATCAAGCAGATTCAGCAAAGCGGCAATCTCGGTTGCATCGCTTTGAGTTTTCTGTGGAAGTGAGCCTTTCAATGGCGCTGGACTGGTTACATGGTGAGGCGTGGTTACCGGTTGCTGGCGAGGCTCGATAGTTGATTGATCGTCCTCTGGAATGTCGATATTTCCGGTCTCAACTTCTACGGTGCCGGCATACACGGGAGGTCGATCGTTTGGGTCATTCCAGATCAGCGCAGGAGATAACTTGAGAAGAGTGAATGTCTTTCTCCAGCCTCGCCCATTGTCGATCGTAGCTTTCCAGATTGCTCTGTCCTGGGCGTTCGTTTGGATCACGCCTTGATCTTGCAGCATATTGAAAAATGGGGCGTTCGAACTGGGGATACCTTCAATGCCTTGACTCAGGAGATAGGCCCTCAGTTCATCAGCTGTCGGTTTGCTCACCAGCCATAGCGCACCCTGATCCAACCATCCATCAGACGGGCCGTCGGGTTGGTTCAGTTTGAATTTGTCGCGTACCAGGTAGCGCAAGCCATCCGCCAGCTTCCGCTGCAGGGATTGTTTTGGTGCGGTGAGTGCTCGTGCAGGATTGCCACCAAGCTCTTGTGCAACAGAAGCCTGATCGGCCTGGACTACGATTTCACCAAGAGTGCCGGCATTCTCGTATTGGCCTGCCAGGATGAAAACTAATTCAGCCCACACCTCAGGGAAACCACTGAGCCAGTCCAAAATATCTGGGTTCAGGATCTGGGCGTAGGTGAGAGCTGCTGCAGCGCCGTGGAGTTTGTAGTTGCGCCCCTTCACATACCGGAAGCGGTATGGGTATTTGATGGGGCCGTGCCATGGGTGCCAGGTTTTACCGCTCTGCAGCTCCACATGCACGTCTACTGCGATTTTGCCGATATCGTGAAGCAGAGCCCCATAAGCGGCTGCCGCTGTCCAGGCTTCGGCCTGGGCTGACTGGGACTCTGGTGGTGCGCCAATTGGCAGTAGATAGGACTGGCGAATTTTCAGTGCATAGGCAACGATTTCCAGGCCGTGATCGAGCATTCCCCCGGAGTGTGCATGGTGGTGGTTCTCCGAAGCAGGGAGCAACTGAACCAGCTCAGCGTAGCGTTCGAGAGGCTTTCGATAGAGATCTGAAAACTGTTGCCGGGACAGCGAAGCACGCTGCCATATGTTCTCCAGCAGTTTTTGCCTGCGCGGTGAATCGAGAAGCTCCGTAGCCGAGCCTGGGCGGATGAAGCCCTGGGGGGATTGCTCTGGTGAAGATAGTGATTTTCCGCGACGGAAGAGAGAGAACATTTCCTGCTCCATGAAAGATCCATGGGGCGGGCTTTTCCACCATCTGATGAGTCCTGTTCAATGGAAAAACAACATCAGAGGCTGAACGCATTTCAAAGGCGATATGACATCATTCAGTTCCTGAGTGATACCTTTGCCCGGAAAATGCATCGTGTTGTGGATTTGCTTTTCTTTGAGGCGGCTCGATGACAGTTAGGCGAGAATGTCTCGCAGGTGTTGATTTATGGGGATAACCCACCAGCGGAGAAAGCATGAGACCAACCAAGATTGAGCTTTTCATATTAGGGGCTATAGCGATCCCGCTAATTGGATTTGTGCTGTACATAGCAGCGCAAATTTTGATCCCCGGGTTGTTCATTCCTACCGGCCAAGAGTGACGTATAGCTCAGTTCTACCCAGGAGAGGGTAACCATGGCCATTTCACCGGCCATAGCCGGCCCTTTCAGGTAGGGCTTTTACCCTTGTGAACCATTCCATTCGCTTTCAGGAGCCATTTTCCTTTTGGGCCATTTGCAGGCTCAGTCCTGGGGGAGATGCAACCTGGCCTCCATGGCGTCGTGCAGTATCCTGACGATCTCGATGACTTGGTCCTCGGCAAGCCGATAGAAGACGATATGACGAGGGCTCTGGACCATGCCATTTGCAGTGGCAGCTCTCTTTCTGGAGTGGACCAGGTGAAAGCTTCTTAATCCGAACGCAACTTCGTCCCTCATGCTGCTGCCAATCCGCGTTGGTACGAGGGCCAGATCCTCGATCGCGGTGCGGATCAGTTCCTGATACCTAACCCTGGCGCCGGTACCGAACTGTACTTGTGTGTGTTTGAGAATGTCCGCGATATCAGAAAGGGCTGTGTTAGTTATCCGGTATTGCGTCATGCTCAGTGTTTCTCGGCAGCTGATTGGGCGGCCTGCTCACCGATGTTTGCCAATAGCTGGCCCAGATCGCCGGAACCCGCGACTTCGATGAAACGACCTTGCTCCAGGTCCATCAGGCCAATAGAGGTGGCGTTTCGCAGAGCTTCAAGTTTCGCCGCCTCCTCGGATTCTCGCTGCTCCAAGAGACGCAGCGCTTCGCGCATGACTTCACTGGCATTCTGGTAGCGACCAGACTTAACCAGGTCCTTGATGACATCCTCGTGATGGGGAGTCAGTACAACATTTCGAGTGGCCATGTTCTTCTCCAGATGGTTGGGAAGGGTGGTGATGGATATGGCATATTATGCCAACGCACTTGCGAAAGCATAATTTTCAGTTTATATCTGATAGCAAGGTGCCTCATCTTTGAGGCTCAACAGGGGCGCGTACAATGACCGCACATACATCCTCAGGACTTGCACATCGCATTGGCTTTGGTCTTGGTCGAGCTGTATCCGTCCTATTTGCCAGTGGTGCCTCGCCCGTGCTCTGGCTTGCGAGAGCAGTGTTGGTTGTAGCAGCAGTGATCTTCATGTTTGCTATGGGTAGCTGGCTGGCTGCTGCTGGCATGACGATTGCCTCTATTGCCACCGTCTTGTGGGCACTGTCCCGGGTGGATTTGACTGCCAACAATCCTGCGGCCAACCAAACAGAGCTGTTCGGAACAGACGTATTCGGACGCAAACTGAACTGGCTGGGCGAGCTGGAGGTCCCTGATCAGTCTCACCATGATCAGAATTGACCAACACCTAGTTTAAGAAGAGGGGGCCATTGGCCCCCTTATTCGTTCCAGCGGTCATTTACCTTTCAGAGCACCAGTTGCAACACCGGCAGCACTTCCTCCGGCTTGTTGCACTGGCTGGGATCCGCGGCTCAGTCCTCCAAGCACGTCTCCTGTTTTGATGCCAGCCCAGCCCAAGGCTCCCACCCAGAAAAGCGGCAATATCACAAACATAGCCCCCATTACGAAGTTGAGGATTGCGTCTTGGGTAGCGGTGTTCAACCCCATAACCGGGTCGAAGCTGAGATGGGGAGAGCCCGAACCATACAAGGCATCGAGAATGGTGCTGTCTACCCATCTGGCTAGTTGAAACCAGAAGTCCACGAAGATCAGAGCGAAGAACACGATGGACATCGTCATTGCTGTGCTCAACTGATATGCGCCGACTACTAGGACCATTGGTATGCTGATCACCATCGCCATCTTCAAAAAGGCCATGATCATAGGGAGTGCCTGTCGAACCATATCCATTGCCGGGAAGTAAGCCAAAGATCCTAAAGCAATCCCAAATGTCCCTCCCGTGCGCGCCATACCATTCCACACAGTTCCCCCGATCTGTCCTCCGTAGTCGGAGTAGACGTCTCCCTGGACCTGGCTGGAAGGAGAAACGAGCTGCCTGATAACAGCCTCATTCACCTCGTTCGGCGACAGCCACTTAGCCCAGCCGAGGAACTTGGTCATCAGGTCCGGATCCACCTGAGCTTGCAGGCGGTCTTTCAACCCGATGCCACCGTCTGACCACCATTGTTTGCATGTCGGATAACCACCGCCTCCAGACACCTCGGGAAGGCCTGCATCACGACTGGCGTTGTATGGCCATGAGGTACGGGGAGTCTTTGAGTAGTCGGTGTTGTAGTAGCCCGAAGTGTTCAGAAAGAAGTGGGAACCAATCCAGTTCAGGTCCTTGAGTGTTTCAGATGTACTTGCAGACGATCCCAAGTCTGGTTGTCGCATGAACAATCGCGCTCGGGATGGCCCGTAGCAGTCATGAGTAAAGTCCGCCACTTCCTGGGCGAGCAGAGGGTTGCTGATGCGGGCATTGTCGACGTCCATTCGCATCTGCCTGAGATCCGTGCCGCACGGAATTGCAGCGACAGCCCCACTGGTTAAACCTTTAGATAGCGCATGCATAAATGCCCACCAGACAGGCATCTGGGCGCTCTTGCCCGCCAAGGTACTGAACGATGTATTCCAGCCCGTATCTGCCGGCGCCGGTAGAGCGTACTGGCACTGCTGTGCTCGGGATTGATCGAACTGCAGAGTGTCAAAGCTGACGTTAACTGCTGGAACGCCGCACAACGCAACGACCACATATCCCACGTAGATACTTGTCTCGATCCGCGCCAGGGATAACACGCCTTTGTTTCCCTCATCGGCACCTTCACCTCGGACTTTTAGCCACTCTTTGATCACGATAATGCAGAAGGGAAGTGCGAAAAGTCCGGTGTCCTGGATCATCGCCCAGATGCCGTTGTTGATCAGCCAACCGACAAGTGTCAGGTAGTACTCCAGGTAGTCATTCGTGTAGAGGGTCACAATCCACCTCCGGGCTGAAACACCAGTTTGCTGAGCTCAATGAGCAACACCAAAAGCACTACCAGGACCTCAATTCTGCGGAGCCGTTTGTACTTCTCCTTAGCTTCTTGTCCAGGGAGGCGTGACTTGAGTTTGAACCAGGCAACCGCTAAGCCTGTGTATAGCGTCAATCGCCACGCCAGCAGGTGCCAGTAGTGGTCGATTCGCCATGTCTGCCAAGCTTCTACACCGCCAAAAACACGGAACAGCACTGCGTTAAGTAAGATCAGCAAAGTGCTGAGTACAATAAGGCAGAGCACGGTTACGACCGTTGCTCGTACAACTCTGCGAGAGATTGAACGGCGAGGATTAATGCCGGCGTTTTGACTATCGGTCATGGCCAGTTCCTCATTGATTGGTCTTTGGCGACTGCAGCTGATTCAGGCGCCCTGTTTCTGGGTCGCCATGGAAAACCCCACGAGAGTTCTCTGCTCGCGCTTTCTCTCGTTCAATGATTGCCATTGGTGAGTTTTTAGCGAGCTGCTGTCGCATCTCCAGGTCGAGCTTCAAGTTCTGAATTTCTTGCTGCAGATCTGTGCTTTGTTGGTTGATGGTCTGAACCGCCAGGTTATTGGCCGCGACATTCGGTTCCTTGCTGCCTGCTAACATCGTCCGCTGCAGTAAAAGCGACTTTTCCAGGACATCCGCAAGAGCCACTTCGGAGGCCAGCCGTTTCGCCAGAAGATCCTGATCTCGCTCATCTTGTAGCGCCTTGACCACCCCGCGGGTAACCGGCATGGAGGTGCTACTTGCCGCGTTCAGGTTTTCAGCTGTCATCGGTTTTGTGCCGTTAAGTAGTCCCTGCAGCGCTTCAAGCTTTTTGTCATACGCCTCCTGAATAAGAGGGGTGAGGCCGACGCCAGCCGCTGTAACCGTTTTTGGGCAGTCGTTGCAAGTTTGTTGCTGTTTCTCTCCAAGCACCCGGGTCGCGAATGCACTTGCCTCGGCAGGTGTGGACCAAACGTTGCACACCAGGCCATTTTTGCAGGTGTCCTTGTTGATCGCAGATGGGTCTCCTGCAGGGCGATTGTTGAGGAGGTTATACCCAGCCTTGGTTACGTCCCCCACTATCTGAATTGGCTTCTGCCCGGAGCCCCCGGCTTGATTGCCGCCGACCCAAGTAACGCCTCCGTTACCTCCCTGGGCCTCTACCTGCTGGACCGCTGCAACTGCGTCGGGGGTTGTGGTGAGTGTTTTTCCCATGGCCTGGCCTTCAGCCAGTTGGCCCCAGCCCATCTGTTCGCCTGCGATATCGGCCATGCGATTCGCCATTGCTCTGCAGGTGCCTTTCGATCGGTCGAAATCGAGACGCGCTTGCAAAATACCGTTGGTGATCAAGTTATAGAGCGCGGGGTTCGATCGTTGAAGAATCAAGGCTGGTAAGGAGGCAACGGCGCCGGTGGCATTTTGAACAACTGAGGTCATGATGTTCTGAAAGCCAGCTGTGGCTCCATTCAACTGGTTTTCCAAGGTGTTGCTCATATTCATGTTTCCGCAGACGAGGTTGTTGCTCCAGCCACCCCCCACAGAGATGCTGTCCATGTTGCCGGCGCTTCCCATCGTGACTGCGCTCCCACCACCGACGCTGTAGAGCACGTCGTCGCCAATCACGCTGCCCGAGGATGAGACGTTGATAGGGTCAGCGGACAAGGCCGACGCACTGGCGAGACTGCAGAGGAGTCCGATCGCGCAAGTTGTGAGTTTCATATCGTGCTCCGTTCGCTGATGTTCATTGGAAGTCTGTGCTGCCTAGAAATGTCTGGCCGCGACGCTGGCAGCAGGAATAAGGGCGCCAAAGGGCCCAGGCGTATCCACCTTCTGCCGCTTGAACCTGGGGGCTGCTATTTGGGAATACCGCGCAGGATTGGCTGAGCGTTGGCGTCAGCTCCTGCCACTTGCCGGTCGTGCTATCGCCTTCTTTCAATTCACCGGCCGGCCAATAGCCGTCCTGAGGTTTTGCGAGCATTGGGAGGTAAACGTGGACCTGGCCGTTACGGGTTGTAAGGTCGCCCGCTCGTTGCGCCATGACTGCGCCTGTCTTGTAGTCATTCGACTGATGGAGGAAGCCGCTGCGCGGATAGATGTTCCCCCAAAGGTCGGCGCTGGCCATGCTTCCCACTTCTCTAAGGCCGGGCGTGAGCGCCTCTGGGTAAACGGCTTCAGGAACGCCGTATCGCCAGGCAATAGGATCAAGCGAGCTAAGGAAATATGGGACGAGTGGAAGCGTGGCGCCTTTGCATGCGTATCCGGATCCACTAGCGAACTGGCTGAAGGTCGCTCCTCCGGGGTGGCCAATTACGTCTGTTTCCTTGAACTTGGCCATGTTGTTTTCGGCGACATGATTGGTCGTACCGTCGTTTCCTCCTTGAGCCATTCCATTCGGAGACCCGAGGCTCGACATCTCACTCCATGGATTCATTCCAGTGTCGGAGTAGGCCGACACCACAGCGTCCGGGACGTAGTGTCGAACCTTGGTCGACGTCCTGACTTTGCAGCCGAAGTTTGTGCAGAACAGCCAGTAGCAGATTCCGACAACCTTGTATTCCAGGCATGTAGGAGAAAGGGTTGAGGAGATGATCGCTGCCGAGGTGATTGCTGCAGATGCCGAAGCTGAGAGGCTCAGGGTGGCGACCATTGACACTGTGCGCAGTAGTCGAGGAGCGAGCTTCATCGATGAGTACTCCGGGCCCTGTCGATAATGCCTACGGCTTTGCTCACATCTGGTTCGCCGTAGACGACGTAACGCCGGTCAATGACCACGGCAGGAATCTTCTCGACCCCAACGCTCCATGCGTCAGTTACACCCTGTTGAGCCGTTACAAGCTCGTTCTGGAGGCGTTTTCCTTCTGGGCTGGCCAGATAGCGCTGCATGCTTGCCGCTGCTTGTCTGGGGTCCGCTGGCAGGCTTCTGGTCAGTTGCTCCTCGAGGCGTTGTTGATCATCGAGGAGGATAAGTCGGACGCCAGCAGGCTTTGTCACTGGGTGTGCTTGATCGGTGATCACCCAGGTTTCGCCATGGGCAAATGCTGAAATACTCAGCAATGCGATCGGCACCAGTCGCAGCAGCGAAAGGCTGGGCTTGTGAAGGATGTTGGTCATGACGCCGTACCTGAAGAGGATTCAGGTACAGCAAACCGGAAGGGGGGGGCTGGTGCAGTAGAAAATAGGATTTCGGGGGGAGGTAGTATTTCTCAGCTGCCAGCAGCTACTGCAGCGGCCTCAGCTCGAGCTTCCTTGATATCCCAGTCATCAAGGCGCTCTTCGAATTTTTCAGCCAGAGTCATTTCGTCTTCAGCTGACTGACCTGTGATGATACCCCCGTTGCGCTCCACTAGCGCCTGGATACCACTATTGATAACAGCCTTCATTTCATTGGAGTCAGGCAGTTTAATGACGTAAGTGACAAACTTGCTCATATCGTTTTTTCCTCAATTGTGAACGTTAACTTGGATAACCTTCCTTTGATTCAATCCCACATAGACAAGGAGTTCTAAGTGGCGAGGACTACTTCGAGTTGTGCGATTTGGCCTGCTGTGCCAGCCAGTCGATGGCTGATAGCAGAGTCACGCCATCCGCTGGGCCTTCAAGCTTGATCGTCCTACCTGTCTCATTGTCCCGGACTACCATACTTGGAGTGGCATTGATGTCGGCGGCAGTAGCTTCCTGACGCTGACGATCAATGTGTATGGCGACCTTTATGTCCTCCTTGGTGCAGGTCTCCAGATCCTGCTGATCGATGCCGGCGAGCTCGAGCTGGCCTTCGAAGCCTTGGCCATTGCTGTGGGTGCGTGCGAAGGCTTGATCAACGGCCTGCCAGAATGCATCCGCTCCCCCCAACTTGCCTGCGCATTCGACCTGCCGGGCTTCTCGTCTCGCCGCGGGACCGTGAATCTCAAGTGGGAGGTGACTCCATTGAAGATTCACGTCTTTCTGTTCTTTCACCCATGTTTTCAGTAACGGGGTATAGGTTTTACAGAAAGGGCACTCCAGGTCTGCGTACTCGGTGATGGTCCAACGAGCTTTTGTCGGGCCATACACCCATGGCCCTTCAAAATATTGTGGCCTCAGTATTACTCCCCTCATGAAGAGAGCACCGATTACTACCAAACCTACAAGGATGGTGATTGAGATCGATCGGCGGTCGGACAACCATCTCATGCTGATGCCTTGGTGGACTTCGATGAAATAAGTGCCTGTCTGCGCAGGGCCTCAAGCAGGGCGTGCTGGGCTGTATCAGGCAGAGGGTGCTGCTGCAGCCAATCATCGAGCACAGTGCGGAGTTGGGACTCGATATCGCGGCGATCTACAGCTCGTATCAACACCTGCTGCAGTTGCTCAATGAGGACCGGGGCACAGACTTTCAGTGCCTCCAAAGCGTCCTCGCCGGGTTTTTGAAGCAGCTGGGTCAGGCTTTCAATCAGATTCTGGGTCAGGGTATTCAGTGTTCTCATGCCTGGCGCTCCAAGGCCGTAGATTGCTCGGGAAAGGTGATGATGTGCGGTTCGATGCCACGCAGACGGTCCAGATCTGCAGCGATCTGTATGGCAGCACCGAGCTCGTCGACGCCAGTTGCCTGCATCACGTCGTAGCGTTGTTTTTTCTCTTCGGGTTCGGTCATTGCCAAGGCGAGATAAAGACTCGGAGGGACCGCACGGAACAGGACCTCCATGCTCTTCGAGAGAATGACCCCTTCGGTGTATTTGCCGCTCTCTTTGCGCGCGGACAACATCAGTGCCTTCTGAGAGGGTGTTAGCTCTCGAAACCTGGCGATTTTTTCCACTTCATCCGGTGGCATATTCAAGCAGATCCACCACTCGATCATGTTCAGCATCGGAGCAGCTGCCGGAGGCAAGTCGTCGACGTTCTGTGTGGCGAGCCAGAACCAGGCGCCGAGCTTTCGCCACATTTTGGTGATCTTGACGGCGTAGGGCGAAAGCAGTGGGTTCTTGGTAATGATGTGCCCTTCGTCAGTCAGCTTGACGATAGGGCGGCCCTTGAACTGGTCGCGTTCAGCGATGTTGTTCACGGTGTTGAGCAGCGAGATGTAGGCGATCGACAACTGAGCGTTATAGCCCTCGCGGGAGTAGGTGGCCAAGTCAACGATCGTCAAATCCGCCTCAGGCCAGGGCGTACCTTCGCGGTTGAACATCTCGCCGTCGGCGCCCATGCAGAACATGTCCATGGCCTCGGCCATCTCCAGCATTCGGTTGCGCCGTGGCTCTGGCATGCCTTCCTGCATGCCGGCTGCACGTAGCGAGTCGCGGACGTCCTGAGTCAACACGGTCCGATTGTCAGTCACACAGTTTTTTGCAGCATCGAGTATGCAATGGCGAATGGCACTGCGGTCGGCGCGAGTCAAACGTGCGTCCTCTTTCTCCTCGCCACCGGTGATCATCAGCCGAGCGACGATCTCCAGCTCGCCGAGGATGTCCCGTTGATCGTCTTCTTGGCTGTCCAGGTGCGCGTCGGATGACTCCAGGTCCTCGGCATCGAGGATTTTCACCTGGTCTGGAGCTTCTACCAACCGAGCGGCATCAGCAAAAGGGGCGAGGCTGACACCAGACCCCGGGGAGAGCTTGATGCGGTTGACGGTCAACCCCAGACGTTGGGCGAAGTCACCTGTCAGCCCAAAGCTGTTACCAGCTTCAACGATAAAGAGGCGCGGGCGGTAGACCGCTATCAGCTGATTAACCAGGTTGTTGAGGGTCGCGGACTTACCAGCCCCGGTAGGACCGAACACGAACAGGTGCGCGTTCATCTGTCGGTCGAGCTTGTTCAGTGGGTCAATCGTCAGCGGCGCGCCACCTCGATTGAACAGCGTCAGGCCAGGATGCCCAGTTCCGGTTGACCGACCCCAGACTGGAGCCAGGTTGGCAATATGCTGGGCAAACATGAGTTGGGTGTACCAGTCGAGTGCTCGCCGCTGGTTCGGGTCGAAGTTACCGGGTAGCCAGCGAAGGTAGCTATTCAACGGCGCAACCTCATCCCGTGGTTCTACCGGTGCCATGCCTGCTCCCAGCAACGCGTTGCTGAGCTGGAGGCTGCGTTCTTGCAGCTGAGCGTGGTCATGTCCTCGCAGAAAGAACGCGACGCTGCCCCTGTACAGTTTGTGTTTTCGACCCAGTAATTGACGTGCGGTCGAAACGTCTTCACGGGTGAGGATCGATGCTTGAGTGTCGCCAACTGCTTTGCGGGACAGTTGCTCTAAATGACCCTCCAACGTGTCTTGGGGGGTAATGACCAGGGTGATGCATAGGATGGTGTCTTCCGGCATTTTGTCGAACAGCGCATTCAGCGCGTCGCCGCCTTTACGGGTCTCACCAGTCAGGTGCCCTGTCTTGGGTGGCTCGCGCAAGCGATCGAGCATGACCACCCGGTGGGGCATGCCATCGAAGTACCACAAACCTTTTTCCACATCGGACAGCGGCTCGCGATAGCAGATGTTTTGCGAAAAGTCGGTGCCGCTGGCGAGCGGCAGTTCGCCGTCCTCAGTGGTTGGAGCTTCGTCGCAGACCAGGTCGTAGAAGCGGCGGATATCTGCATCAGTAGGCCCGAGATGATCGGGGCGTGGGTTGAACCAGTGGACGAGCCAATGACGGATAGCTTGTCCGTCCATTCGCTTGGCCTTGATGCCGGCGTTCGCCAGCCCACCCACCAGGCGATCACAAATAACCTTCAAATATGGAGCCGGTTCTTGGCCACGAACGTCGCTTCCACTTTTGGCACGGCGATAGACTACGATACGAACGCGGCGCTGTTGGCCCCGCCATGGAAGTTGGCTGACTTTAGTGTCTTCGAAGAGGCCGCCCGGTTTGGAAATGGCTTCGAGATGTTGCTTGAATAGCTTCAGGTACAGCTCGGTAAACGCAGTGCCTTTGGCTCGGGGCTGAATGTAGTCGTGCAGCTGCTGAAGGTATCCATCCCAACTGGTTTCGTCCTGGGCGTACATTTGAACGACCCACGGGGAGGTCTCCAGTTCGTCAAACGAATCTTGTAGCGCGTTCTCCAAGGCGTCCCGGGCTTTGCGAAGCCACTCAGGGTCACGTCCTTCGGTGCCGATAGGTGTCAGCTCAAAAAATGCAGCGCGAGAAACCCCGTCCTCGAGGAGCATGGTCTTTTCGCCGGGCAGATAGTCCACCCAGGGCAGCAAATCCACGAACGATGGATTGACGTTGTACAGCTTGGCCACGTCAGCGGTCGTGGCAGGTTTCTGCTTTGGATTTCTCCAGTCATCCGGGGAGGGAATCCCAAAGGCTGCAAGGCGTTCAAAGTATCGCTGCGAGGCTGCCTCAAACTGTTCGGCAGGGGAGGGTTCCGAACTTTTATCTCCATCCATGGTAGCTGCAGCCCCATCGATATCAACGTTGGTCGGCGGTACATCTGGTTCAACGCGTTCGCCATCTTTACGTGTTCTGAGTTTTTCAAACAGTCCCATCAATAATCCTCCGTCCGCTCGCCAGGCATCGCGTACTGCACGCGTTGGTAGAGTGGGAATACGGTGGTGTAGCCAGGCACCGGCGCGGGGTCAGACCCCGCGAGATGAGGGAATACGTACATAACCAGGTCAGGGTTTGGCAGACGTTTGAATTGGCTGTAGATCTCGTTTTGCGAAGTTCTTGTGAAGGTGCTGTTAGCCTCTAGCGACTTGCCAGGGTCCGAATCCAGCGACCTGCGCAATGTCAGACGTGCATCGAGGAGTTGCCGGCTGCCGGCACTCCCGATGGAGCCCGTGGTGCCCTGATCCCAGACATCCAGCATGGTGTTGTCGCCATGGGGCAGCATCTCATCCTTGCTCGTCGAGCAGCCCGGGAGACTTGGGAGGAGCACTGAAATGATCAGGCTGAAGCAAACCTTCGGCCCTAACTTAGTCGAGAGTGGTAGAGGCATGACCGGTTCCAGTGGTGTAGTCGACCTTGCGGCCCTTGAGCTCGTAATCGATGGCGAGCTGTTGATCCAGGTGCACCGCAACCTTCGCTCCTGGTTGCACGTATACGGCTGCAAATGCCTGGCCATAGAGTTTGTTGACCCAACTGGAGACATCGTTGACGCCTTGGCCAATGATCTTGCCCATCGCCTCATTGCCTGAAATCCCCGTTGAGCTGACCGTTCCGCTTGGGGTCGTGACAAAGGAACTACTGTTGCCATCCGATTTGATCAGCGAGGCAGCGCCGGCGCCGGCGGCGGTGATCAGCACCTGCGAACCGATGTATTGAGAGGCGTTGCTCTTGCGTTCACCGCTGATGCACGGAATACCGTAAGCGTCGCTGATCCAGCCCAGACCCCCCTGTATGGTTTGCTGATTTCCACTGTTCTGACTGGAGTTCTGATTACCATTCGCTTCGTCGGCTGGAGCGGGAAGTGTTCGCACGGTTCCGTCGTTGAAGACAAAGGTCAGGCTTCGAATCTGGCCTCGTACACACGACAAGGTCCAATCTCCGGACGCAGTCCCGCTGGCCACGGCCCCTGCTACGTCGGGTAAATCAATGCCATTGGCCGTCAGATTTTCGGGGCCTATCAGAACTTTAAAGGGGTATGGGTCGTTGACTGTTCCATCGATAGGAATTCGACCAATCAGTGCCGACATGGCAACGGACCCCATCAGTGTCGAGTTCTGTGGAAGTGTGTAAACCTTACGTACCTGCTTGCGCGTCTCCTGCGAAGACACTTCGCCGGCAACATTCTGAACACTGGTACTGAGAGCGTTTTGTCCGCGGTCCAGTGTTGCCCCAAAGGATGTCGGGAAGTTAAAACCGTTGGCTACCTGGTTCGAACCGTTCTGAATTGGTTTGCCGTTGGCATCAACTGGGGTGGCGTCCTGAGGTTCTATCCAGACCATATCCAGGCCAGGAGCTCCCTCAAAACCTTGCCCGTCCCCTGGTTGCACGCCGAACCCAATCGGGAGGTCTGCTCCTGCTGATGTACCAGCGATCTGCTTGTTGGCCAACGATTCGTACTGGTGCTTCAACGAATCAACGAGGCTTTGATTTTGTAGCTGGGCCTCCTGTTTGAATGTGTTCTGGACATTTTGTAGCCGGTTATCCACCGTCTGATCGATATTCTGCAGGCGCCTTTGCAGTTCCAGGTTCTGCTGCTTCAGCTCGTCGTTTCCCTTGAGCGCAGTGGTAATCTGGTCTTTGAGCTGTTTGCTTTCCGCGACCATTGTCCGAAGAGTGTCGCTGGCCGTGTCACCATCCACGCCGAGCTTCTTGGCTTGTCCTTCGGTGAGCTTTGGAGTTCCTTCGCCTTGTTGTTGCTGGGGAGTGGATGAACCGAACATCTTGAACATCAAGACAATCGCCAGGATAGCGAATGGAACGACCAGGAATTTCAGGAGAGGATTATTCTTCACGGCGCCCTCCCTTCGGATCGATTTGTCCGACCCTCGACGGCAACAGCGACTCAGCTAACCCGTGGCCGCGAGTTACGAGATAGGTGGTAGTGGTGTCGCTGGCATCTCCCTTCACCCCAAGATAGGGGTGCTGAAAAGTGGCAGCCACGAAGTCGCCCATCAATTCACGAGGATCCAGCGTCAGGTTTTGGGCGCTAGTGTTTCGAAGTTTCACAGCTGTGACCCAGTAGCCATCCATACGCCAAGCCCCCAATGCCGTAGCTTCGACAGGCAGGGTAGGGAGTAAGGTCGAAAGATCGAGGCGGCGGTTGAGATTGACCTGGGAAATTCCGGCAACTGGCTCAACGGTGCGAAGGGGGGCATACAGCATCTGGGCGGCATAGCGAGTGATGACTACCGGTACTGGGGTTTCACGCCTTACGGCAGGAGAGTCCTCGCTGGACTCCTGAACTACCGATTCTTCCTGGGAACGATTCTGTGTCGATTTCTGTGTTGCGTTGACCTGGCCATAACGGCTGCTTTGCTGCTCGCCGGCAACGATTCTTACGGGCTCGAGTGCCGCTTGATTCGCTTTGCCAATGCTGGCTGCAATATCGACCAACATGATCTCGCCTGAGGTCATGTTTTGCAGCTGCAGGCGGGTAGGCTCGATAGGTTCGTTGGCCAACAAGTAGATGGCACCGCCTGTGCTCTGAACCCGTAGCTTTCCTACCAAGGTGCGCGGATGTCCGACGCGCACGTTCTGGTCAACGAAGACAATGCGTTCTTGTCCCACAATCAAGGGTACTGCTAGAGGGATACGTTCCCAGCGTTGTATTTCAACGGCCTGAGCGTATCCAGTTAGGCTGGCCATCAGGATCAAGCCATATATGAGGGGCCGCACGATTACTTGCCTCCAGATTTCATGGGAGAGTCTGGGACCTCAATACGCTGGGGGTTACTGCTGTAGCAGTTCCATGTAAGGCCGAAGGGGTTTTTTTCCGGATCGGTGTCGGACCGAATGATGTGTAACGGATACCGCGCAAAAGCGCGCTTTACGCGCTCGCCGCCGTAATATTCGTCCGCGACAATGTCCAGGCTAACCGTCCAGTCGTTAATGCTGTGTTGTTCGATATGCTGTTCCGATGCGTCGTCGATACCTCGCCCGGGAATTTCGGAAACACCGCGTTCGCGTTTGCGGAGCTCTCCGCTGTTACGACGTAGTTCGAAGTCTTTCTCCAGGTACGTTCTGCAACTGGGTGTTAGGTAGCTGGCTAGTCGAGCAATGTTGTCCTCGTAGTCCGTCTCCCCATCTGATGTCCAGCGGTTCATCTGCTGAAAGATATAAAGACCAAACGAGTAAACGGACTCCGGCGGGATGTCCCACCATTTTCGCGTGCTGCCTGAACGAAGGTCAGGCGGAACATGAATGGTCAGATCGCGTGGCGCGCTTTGCCACCCGTAAGCCATGTACAACCCCAGGCAGATCAGTAGACCAATAACTAGACGTAGGCTGAAGATGTGAGCCTGCTGTGAATCAACTTTCTTGCGATAGCTCATGCACCCTCCGTGCGACGACAGGTCCACGCGCCTGTGCGTGTGATGAGATGAGATGAGTTCCAGGCCGGGAAGTGGAGGGCAACATTCAGTTGGACTTGGCGGTAGACCCAGGTATCGGGGCGGCCCCGTTTCATGCGCCGTAAGACGCGACTGGCGACGGTCAGTCCGAGCACTCCGCCAACCAGCGCGCCGGCGATGATAAGTGCCCACAAATGAGTGAGGATCGCGACAGGGATGCCCAATACGAGGCCGGACCCTGCGCTTATCAGGACCGTGCCCCACATTTCGTCGGCGGTCAGGCCACCCATCACCACTGGTTGGTTGTTGAGGCGCACGGGTAGGAAGCTCAGCGTACCGTCTTCAAGAACGTCAGCCATGGTCATTCCTCGTTACAGAATGCCGGTGGCTTTGGTAACCAGATAAATGCCGATGCCTAAGATGCCAACACCCACTGCTGCTGTAGATCCCAGGTCACGCCATTTTTTCTTACCATCATGGATCTCGTGGTACACACCGAAAGCGTGATAAGCGACACCCAAGAACATGACCCCTAGTACGATCAAACCGAGCAGCATGAAGCCGTCGTAGGCATAGTTCTGCATCGTTTGAGTCATGTTGGTCCCTTCACCGCGAGTAGGGGCCTGTGCTTGAGGCAGAGCGGCCGTAGCGATTTGGGAAAGGCTGATAGCAGAGCTGATGAAAGAGAACTTCATTAACTTTTTTAGAGCGGGCATGGCGTATCTCCGAAGGTTTAACTAAGAACAAAAAACATTAGGATCATGCAGAGCACCAGGATGCGGGTTACCGAAGTCGCAGCGATTGAGCGATCAAGGTTGCCCGTAGCCCAGCCTCGGTAGCAGCTGTAGATCGACCAGGCTGCCCATAAAAATGTGGCGGCCAGTGCAACTCCAACGAAGAGGGTGTAGCTGACAGATGGGCTGAATCCGGCAGCAGCCTGAAAGGCTGAAGACTGAGCACCGTTCATGCTCATGGTTTCCCACCCCCAGTTTTGGTGTAGTCACCAGAGATATCTGCAGGATCCCGTGGTTGCGCACGACTGGGCGTCATGTACCCCTCCAGACCATGCCGGATCCGCTCTATGTCCCCTGCAAGGCGTTGGTAGTCGAAGTAGTAACGTTTGCCTGGTTCATCGGCGACTTGTGCACTACGGCGTGCGGTGTCCTCCAGTGCATTCAACTGGCGGATCATTACTTCGAGATTGGCCTGTTCGGAGGCAGATGCAGCAGCGGCATGAGGAAGGTGCAAGCAGCATCCAAAGAGTGCGATCAGGCCCGCCCGGGCAAGGCGGTAAGTCAGGGCGGTGAGGGGCTGATACTGGTTCACGGCTGGGCTCTGGTGATTCCTGTTGGCCGTCAGCTTGCCGCGTATAACCAGGGCCCCGCCGCAAGAAATCCATTATCAGCACGTCTTGGATTTCTTCTTATTGATTCCCAGACTTTAAGCACCAGGGATTGGGCGCTTGAAGAACATCAGAAAACCTATCGGTAACGCCATGCCATACGCCCATCCTTGAGCGTTTTGGTTGCCGAGCTTGACCTCACCTTTGACCACGGGTTGGACGCAGACCAATTCCCACCCCTCGCGGCCCAGCTTTGAGAGACGTTCCTTATGGTCAGGGTCCTGCATAAATGCGTTGATATCTGGCTCATGGGTGGGCTCTTGAGTCTTAAACAGCAGGAAGCCCTTGGTCTGAGCCCGGTACAGCAGCGGGGTGTATTCGTTGCGGTACTCGAATGCTTGATAGCTCATTTCACATCCTCGATGACGGGAGGTGTGAGGCTTCCAGTGCGGGGCCATGTCGGGCAACCGTAAATGCTTGCTCGCTAGCCTCTGTATTTCTGCTTGGAGACTTGAGGAGTACGAGCGTCGACATACGCCTGCATGATCGATAGGACCATTGAGTTCAGAGCCAGGATCTTCATTCCTCGAGTGACAGCCACATAGAGCAAGTTCAGCTCGTCGTTCTTCCGTCCCTGATCAATGTCAGGGGAGAGCGGGTCCGCGGTGAAGTCGTCGTAAAGGCTGACAAAGTCCCACTCCAAACCTTTTGCTTTGTGCCCGGTGGTGAGGGTAATTGTGGCGTCCAGCTCGTTTTCGACCGTTCGAGACCGCAGTGACAGGATCCTCTGAGGCAGATCCGGGTAGGCAGCGATGATTTTGATCGATCGGAGCATTTCACTGTCTTGACTGACCTCGGCAATTTCGACGTATTGATTGAAGTCCCGGTAGTCGCGCAGCAGTTTCTTGTTCTGCACCTCCTGATTACGACCGCGGCTGAACAGGTACAGGTCTTCGAGGTCGCGTAATGAGTAGCTGTCAATGCCACCTACCCAGAAGATCTTGGGTTCACTCGTCACCAAGCGCAGTGCGTTCTCGATGACCCCGGTTACGGTGCGGTGGATGAAGGTGCGGTGCGGAAGGTTTTCAGGTAAAGCTCGTTTGACCTGGGTATTAGGTCCCAGACCTTGGAGTTTTCGAGTTTCTCCCTTGTAGAAGAGAATGATGTTGGCCACATGGGCGACAGCTGGGCCGAAGCGAAAGCTCTGGGTCAGATAATGTCGCTCAGCGTCTGCCATCCAGTCGCTGTCCAGCGCGTCCTCTGCGCCTCGGAATCGATAGATCTGCTGATGTGGATCGCCAACGGCCACTCTGCGTATTCGCTGAATTTTCACCAGGTCTGCGATCACCGGGTTCACGTCCTGACCTTCGTCAAGGAGGATGCCTTCGAAGCGCTGGCTTAGATCTGGCTTGCTCATCTGATACAGCTTCAGGTAGCCGTCGTGGGTGATGGGCATACCGGTGTCCTGTAGATCAACCATCCTGTTCCAGATGGATTTGGCCACGGCCAGGGTATTGTTCAGGAAGCGCTCCTGAGCACTGGTCAGCATTTGTCTACCCTGGAAGCGAGGGAGGTGCGGCCGTCCCAGCTCCATATCAGCGCTGGCCATGAAGTTGTTCAATGTACTCAACACGTCGCGGACCAACTCCCAGTCTTGAGTGTTGATCGCCCTTGCGATGTCGGTGAGTCGAAGGTTGTTGGTTTGTTTGGCGGCGTACTGGCTGCCGTAGACCGCATAGGCGAGGCCATGTGCAGTTTTGCAGACGACATTGCGCGGGAATTTACCCTTGGCTGCCAGCTCTACAGACTTGTTGTAGCAGAGGTACAGCATCCTCACTGATGCATGGTGCTTTGCATAGCCCACCAGGGTGGTTGTTTTCCCGGTTCCGGCGAATGCCTGAACCAGCAGCTTGCCGGCCGTCGATTCAATGATGGGCTGTTGCTCGTAAGTCCACTCCATGTCCAACTCCTACAGGTATTTTTTGAAGCTTGAGACCGTGATGCAAACCGAGATGCCCAGAAGAAAGGCGCAAGGCAGTAGGATCAATAACGGGCTGATGCTGATGGGGATGGCCAAGTAGATCGTCCAGGGAACGATGGTGAGCGGGATAATGGTTCCTCTTGCTTTGTGATAGAGGTAACTCGACTCACGACCTGACCCGAACTTTCGCAGATCTCTTCTGACCAGGCCGTCTACCAGGCCGGTGAAGGCTGCCAACAGAAACAATGGAATGGTGAGCGTCAGAATCACCATGCGAACGCAGAAGGTGAGCACGGTGTACAGCGCAGCGAGGCCGTAATCCTGAAACTTGATCATCACCCAACCGATTTGGTAACGCAGATCGAAGTTTCCAGTCTGTTGACGTGCTGTGCGGGCATATTGAGTCAGTGCATTGATGCTGTCCTGCAGGCCAGATTTCACCATCACCCAGTCGTACACCAGGTGGGCAAGCCAGGTTGCAGTTCGACCAGGTTCTTTGATGATGACGCTCTGCAGTAGATCCTGGGACAACCAGCTCAATTCGTATTCGAACATCTCCTGGGCGTGTTTCCACCCGGCGTCCGGCCAGAAGATATACATGCACAACCACTCGACGACGATTGCTCCCAGTAACGAGCCGAACATGACGCCGAAGAAGTGAAAGGGCGTTGAAAACAGCATGCCCAGGAAGGTCTTCTGGCCCTCCTGCTGCTGTTGAGCTTTTTCTGCAATATCTGCCATGGCTTTGTCCTTGAAGGGCTCCCTTTACGCAGCCTGGTCGCCGGTGGCCATGTTCCGGAAGTCATCCACCAGGTCATCGGGCAACGACTCGTTCAACGCTTGAAAGCCGGGTGCTTGCCACCAATCGCTATTGCTGCTTGACCCTTTGCGCATGCTTTCGGCCAGTGCCTGCAGATCCTTGGGCATGACTTCGTCAGGATCGCTCGCCGGCAACGGCATGCGGATCTTCCAAAGGTTGCCACCCTCGATCAGGGCAAAACACTGCCCCTTGGGCAGACCGACGACATGTGCGGGCTCGATCATGGGCACACTGACGCTCTGGATCTGGTCATGGGTGTTCGATGTGAACGCGGCTTTGCCATTGATAGCGTCGTTGGCACTACTGGCTGGCATGCTGGTGAAGACCTGGACTTTGGGGAGCTGGTTAGTGAGGAGTTCCGCGGTCGCGGTCTCTCGAACCCGCAGCATGAAGAGATTGTTGAAGTTACCGATAACTTGGCCCGCTTTGGCGCGGCTACCGATCTTCGCCTCGATGTCACTCATGGTCTGGGTGTAAGCGGTCACTTGCATGCCGGCACCGCCGCCTTTGTTGATCATCGGGATGAACTCCTCGCCCATGAGCTCGTTGAACTCATCAGCATGGACGTTGATCGCCACCTTACCGCCGGTGCCGCCCGGAAGGCCGTCATCGATGCCGAACTTGTAGATGTGCCCCGCGACCGATACCAGGTCACTGAACATCGAGTTGCCCACGGCAGCGGCTACCTCTGTGTCGGACAATGCATCCAGGCCGACGTAGACCACAGCCCTTTTGCGAATCACCTGCATCCAATCGAAGATCGGTCGTGGATCCTCAAGATCCATGTAGTCCGGAGACAGCAGCTCTGCGATACGGCCGGTGGTAAGTTTCTCCAGCAGTGGAAGCAGGCTGGCCACGATCTTGTCGAAGTATGTTTTGTCGTATCGGACTGCCGATCGCAAACCGTCCATAACTGGGTCGGAGATGCGTTTTTGGGTGAGGTATTGATCGATGGCCACCACGCGCATCGGTCGATCCTTCATTGCAAAACTGAGGTTCTTCCGATCGATTTTGTTCTCGATCGCGATGATGGTTTCCCAGGCTTGGGAGTCATGTTCAGCGAAGTATTTCTGGGCATATTCGACAAACAGCGCATCGATGTTGATGACGTGCTGCAGGATCTGCTCATAGTCAGGACGCCGGCCAAGGGCAACCAGGGCTCGCGCAATGATGTTGACGAATCGCCATGCGAACTCGCGGAATGCTGCGGAATTACCCTCACCTGAGAGCTGACCGGCGATCCGTGTTGCCACTTCGGATATACGACCAAAACGACCCACCGCGTTGTAGCGTGCTGAATGATCTGGCCACCCCAAGTGAAAGACGTAGAACTCATCCAGTCTGCCGGCCCGTTCGCACTCGATGTACATGCGTTTCAGCAGGTCAGCGTCACCCTTGGGGTCGAAGACAATCACGACCTCGCGGTCGAGGTTCGCCTCTTCGTCCTGTTTGACGCTGCGCTGGCTTCGATGCACGGGTTGAACACGTCGACCCATTTGAACGCGGCGTCTGGATCGTCGATGAGTGCGTCTAATGTCCTGGGTAATGAACAGCTCTGCCAGCCGAGTTTTGCCTACGCGTGTCGTGCCCAGTACCAGCGTGTGGCCCACGCGCTCGCCTAACGGCAAGCTGACATCGCCTTCGTATGGCTCGATACCGTGGAGTCGAGGAAGGCCGCCCACCGGGGGGAGTGGCCGCACCGGGTTGAGCGCGACGTTCCAGGCTGTCGCGCGGGTAATGAGTTTGAGGGGGAAGGGGGCGAACTCCAGTCGCTCCTCGAGGCGCCGTGCCTGCTGGTACAGCGCAGTGGGTTCTACATACTCAGCGTATTTGGGCAGATAGGTGTCCATGAGCCGCTGGGTGTGTTTTTGAGTCCAACGAAAGCCCTTACCAATGAACAGACGCTCATTGCTGACCGGCATTTCCTTGCTTGTCATCGTGTAGTGAGGGAGTCGGCGGATGTTGCGCCGGTACCGGAGTACCACCAGTGCCTGTCTCAGTCGGACGTATCCCAGGCCGAGATATGCGCATGCGGTCACCACGCCGAACAGTGGTGATAAGGCAAAGACCCAGGGGGCGAATACACACAGCAGTGCTGCGGTGATGCAGACAAATACTGTGTAAAGCTCTACAGCTGGGCGAAGTAATGATTCGATGGTGTAGGCACTGGCCACGATTTGCGTCCTTACGCTTGTCGAAGCCGTTCAGGAAACTGGGTGGCCAGCTCCTGTCTCGCCGCTTCGACCTCATGAGTGGGAAGCCGATCGGCCAACTTCATGCTTAGAGATATTTCGTCTCCATGCGCCGTCGAGGTCACCCGACCGCCGTACAGCTTGACGACATGCCTTACCTGTTCCAGGAGAAGCTCGCGTGCTCTGGGGTCCTTTGGTTGTCTGATCACCATCGTGAGATTCTCAGGCGACATCGCTGGCCTCTACTGTTGAATGGCTGTGGCAGTAATCAGAACTGGGTAGTGACGAATACTCAGTCGGCCTGCCAAATCGTTTGCAGGCGCGGGAACCAGTTTCAGATCTGCTGCCCAGCGACTTACCTCGGCGAAACGCTCTGCATTCGCTACGTTGATCACTATCCCAACTGCCTGGATCTGCTTCAGGTGCTCTCGGTGCTGTGAGAGCCAGGTCTTGGATAACTCGTCGTCACCCACGAGAAACATGGGCTGGAGGCCTGGCGCGTTGATCACTCGTCCTTGCACCGAGCCGGGAGTCAGCTGAGCTGATTGCACTGGAAAAGCACCGGCGCCATGTACCCCCATGTTCTGTTGCATAGCTTCCTGGTCGGTTGGCTCGGGCACCAGGTCCTGATAGTAGGGAAGTGCGGAGGTGCCCCCTTGATCCGCGACGACGATCAGTGGGCTGGCCATGGACGACAAAGGGAGTGCCAAGCACGCTGTAAGCAAAAGTTTGGGGTACCGATTCATTGGTTTTCCGCCATAAGTTTGATGCCGGTTACGCGGCTGAGATGTTTGGAAAAAGCACGGCGATAGCGTTCAGCAGGCTCTCCACCAGCTGGTCGGTGGTAACGCCCAGCTGCAGTAATCCAGTCACCACCTTTATTTTTTTGCTCGGCCAGGATTTGCGCAGTGACCTTCAGGTTCTTGTAGGGATCCAGCCCCTCGCACGGGCTGCTGTATCGGTGCCCGTTCGCTTTCATATTGGTTTGCCCCAGGCCTACATCAACTCGTGCTGGTCCGGCGGTGACCAGGGCGACCATCAGCGCCTGGCAAGCATCACTCCGGGTGGCAAAGCGATATCCAGCTCCAGCCACGTTCAGTGTCCAAGGCCAGGGCACGATTTGGCCGCGGAGTTTGGTACCGCTCTCCTGCAGAGCGACTGAGTAGAGGACCTCAGAAGGCACACCTTCCGGAATCGCAATCAGCTGGTATGCGGGAGGCGGTATCTCTGCAGCGCGGGACATTACTGCTGTGAGAAGCAGCGAGCAGGCAAGTGCTGGACGGATTATTGGCGCTGCCATTTGCCATTGACCTCCCGCACGACAGCAGGCAGATCACCGCCCAGACCGATGCCTAACCAGCGACCACTATCGTGGTTGAGGGTTATCTGCCGGTTTCGAACTGCAGCGGGATCAATGCGAGCGATGGCTGCCCAACGACGTATGTGTTCGTCATCTCCTTGGCTTCCGACAAAATACAGATCAAACGCCTGCTTCTGTGCCTGGAGCTCTTTCACCTGGGTAAAGCAGGACAGGCAATTGTCCCGGACAAAGATGGCCAGGCGACCATCGGATTTTAGGGCTGATTGGCCAGTTGAAGCTGACGATGGGGCTGATGAGATCTGTATGACTTTCTCGTTTGGGTGCAGGCGGGAAAAGGCCTGATCGTATGCCCGCTGATATGCCAGCTCTTTTTCGATGCGTTGGCGTTCGGCTTGGACCTGCAGCTCGGCGTAACGCCGGCGTTCGTCTGCCGATCTAGCCTCAATTCCGAGCGCCGTAAGAGGATCCAGGCCAGGTGAATAGGTCCCGCGTGGACCTTCCATCAGGGTTTGATAGCGACTCCACTCTTGCGGGCTGAGCCCCCACTCACGGGCCAGTTCCATTTGACCTGCGTTTTGAGTCGAGGCCTGACTCTGTGTCTCAACGCTATCCTGAATGTTGGTCCTCGGGGCAAGGTTGGTTGCTGCGAGCAGATTCTGGGAGAAGAGGAGCAGGCCGATCAGGCTCCCAATTGCGATGATGGCTTTCAGTGGTTGCGGTGTTGGGGTGTCATCGTTCGTAAAAGGCATACTGAGGTCCTAAGGCGCAAGGGTTACGGTTTGTGGGCTGCCAGCCACATCAAATGCCGCTCTACCGTCAGTGAGGGATCTGAGGCGCCATGAGGTCCCTGCGACTGCGTCACCTGGTCTGATCAAGTAGATTTCGCTGAGCTGAGTGCTTCCAGGTGGTGCTACTGATAGGAAGCGCTCACCGCCCCGATACTCGATGCCGAGCACGTTGAACGGAGGGGCTGGAGGAGGGGCGGCGGTTACCGGCTTCGGGACGGGCGCTGTTTTGCGGGCGGCAGGTTTGGGTTTCGAAGGCGAGGTTGTGGCTGGCTTAACTTGGGCCTTACTGAGGTCTTTTAGCCGGCTATCTATTGTTTCGACGCTTGCCTTGAGCATCACCAGCTCAGCTGTCGATGCCGCATCTCGAGAGAGCTCCTGGACGGTCTCTGTCGCCTGCTTTGCATATGCCTGAACGGCATCCAGACGATTCGACAGCGCCTGCTGTCCTGCTCTGAAATCCTCATTGGTGACCAGATGTTTGCCGTCGACGGTGTCCAGTCGCTCGTCGACCTTGGTCAGTCGCGTTAATAGGGCATCCAGAGATTCCTTGTCGGCTGTTGCAGCAAGGCCGCTGGTCAACTTTGATAGCTGATAGTGCTCATAGCCCAGCGTCCCCGCCAGGGCGAGGAGGCATAAACTGAGGGCCAGTGTTGTACGAGTGGGGCGTGGTAGGTTCATGGGAGTCCTCGCGCGAAACCGAGGACACCCTCTCAAACCGGGAGGGGCTGTCGCAGTAGGAAATAGATTTCCCAGAGTGGCTTGAATTTATTCGCTCTGCCTACCCAAGCGATGCTGGTCACTTTTGTAGTGGCAATTTGCGATGTCAGTGAGGTAGCCTTTCTGTAACGACCCCCAGATGATGGCAGATGTTCCGTCGTCATCGAGTCAGTGGATAAGCACAACTGGGCAACTCTGAAGGGAACAGAACCATTGGGCACTCATAGACAACGACTGATCGCGATCAGGACAATTTCAACGCTTCTAATACTCATGCCGATCTTGGTTGTAATCGGAGCGGCAGCCGTCTCCAAACCAATATCGTTTGGGTGGTTGGGACTATCTGTGGCTGGTTTCGTAATTCGGCTATTAATTCGAAAAGTCATCGCAGATCGGGTAGAGAGGATCCTCTCCATACATGGTCGTGATCTTGTCTGATGCAGTTTTGAAGGACGTGGGACTGTAGAACCGAGAGGTCTAGAAACGGCCAGAGTTGTTTATAATTATTCAGAAAATTCCTACAGACCGCATATCAATAATTGTTGTAACGTCCCCTTGCCAACTGCAAACGCTATTCGCCCCCACTGATGGGGGCTTTTTTATGCATGGAACAAGGACGACGCATGATTTCTTCAGCGCGCTTGGGCGACAAACATGTCTGCCCGTTGCCGGGCCACGGCACAACTCCAATTGCGTCAGCTTCTGGTGACATCAACATCAACTTCATGGGCGCTGCTCGTGTTGGTGACACTTGCGGTTGTGGAGCGGTCATCACCACCGGCTTTCCCTCCATCATCCTGAACGGTCGCCCCATGGCCCACTTAGGGAGCCCTACCAGTCACGGCGGGACAATCATCACGGGGTCGAGTGACACCTTCGGCGGCTTTGTCATGGGCCCCACTCCTGGGGCTGCCATCATCAACTTCGCGGCGCTCGGGGCATTCCGGCCTGACGGCTCGGTGGACGATGCGAAGATGGCCACCTTACTGGCCGATCCTCAACTGGAGCAGCGCGCATCGCTCGCGGGCGCCCTTGTACAACCTGGCAGTTCATCCTCTACAGTTCCCGAGGAACCGCTGACCCCTGAGCTAATCGCAGTCGCCGGCAGTCAGCACGACACCAGGTCGGGCAACCAAATGATGTTCATCGGCCAGGCGGTGCGCGAGCTAGCCGAGTTCAAACGCAGCAAGCCTGACATGACGCGCACGCTGGTGGTATTCGCCCCGTCGTACAGCAATGCAATGCTCAGCGCTGCACGCGGATCCGCCGATGCCTATGGAGCTGGTGTTATCACTGTGACGAACGTCAAGGAGCTGATCGACTACCTGAACCAGGGCAAGGACCGCAAGCAATCACCCATCGAACACCTATCGCTGTTCAGCCACGGCGTGCCGCATCGGATCGCCTTCGGCTATCAGCTTTCTGGGGACTTCCAAATGTCCCTGGACGTACTGAGCTACGACAAGATTTCACCCTCAGCGTTTTCAAGTTCTGCGCAAATCGACAGCTACGCTTGCCGGACCGGCATGGGCAATCGGTCGGACTTCCCTGTTGAGGATGGCATCCAGTTCTTCCCGCAGACCAACGAGAGTCTGGCGCAGTTGCTGGCCAACCACCTTCGGATCAAGGTGCATGCCTTTGTTCGCCGCTCGGATTACAAGAACACTTGGGGTTCATTTGAGGAGCGTCAGCTGGGTAAGCTGTGCGGCATCAGCAATAACGCAGCACCTGGCGAAGAGTGGTGCAGGAAGTGGGGGGCACTTGATAAGGAACGAAAGGGCAGTAACGACATGTTTGATTTCACCTACCAGTCCATGGGCGCAATCAATCCAGTGATCTCAGGCGACACGCCCATTGGCGTTCCGGGGGGGCATTTTGAATTTCTACCGAAGTAAAGGCTTCTGGATAGCCTTCACCATTATTTTTCCTTTACTGCTGATAGCGGCCAACTACGGATTCAAGGTGATGACGAGTATATACAAGACAGACTTGGGCAACGGTGTAGTGATCTATGCCGATGACTATGTGAAGACCGGCCGTTGGGTTTTTCAGTGCGGCCGATCACGCCTGGTCAGCCGAGAGCCATTACCCGCCCCAGTAGCAGAACTGGAACATGCGGCAAAGCTTACTATCGGTAATATGTACGCCTTGAGTGCTGCTGATGAAAAACTCGCGAAAGAGGCTATAAGGGCCATCACTGCGATGCCCTACTGGTACAAGAGCCTAAGTTATCGCTATTCCGTTCTAGGCGAAAACAGTGATCTAAGTAGCCACGTCTTTGGTTTGCTGGCAATGCATGGCGGGCAGCAGTGGGCCTTGAGAGTATGGCAAGAGATCAATTATGGCGGCGAGTCGAGCTTTGATATAACCGCTGAGCCCTACGATCCAAAAACCTATGTGGATCATGCAAAGGCGCTCCATGCCGCCGCCAAGAGTTGTCCTGGTCCACAGTAAATGGCGAGCTATAAGGAGCCGATTACGAGCAGTTGACTCGCCACAGCTGATCGAGCCTTGTGGTGTAACTCTGGCTCATCAGCTCCCGGCGCATGCCCCATGAGGGACTCGCCGGCACGCTGGCCGATCGCAGGGTGCCTCGACCCCAGCGCTGGTTAATCTGGTCCAGGACATTCATCACCCGTGAGGCGTCGGCCGGCTGCGACACGGCAAACAGATCGTCTGTGTACTCGCCGGGTCGGCACAGGTCCAACAGCAGTACCTCGGCTTTGCTGTACCGGAACCCTGGGCGAAATACCCGACCCAGGGCATCCACTGCGCTGCGCGTCAGAAGTCTCACGTCGTCAGTAGGGTAGGGCAGCTCCACCAGGACGCCGTTTGCGTATTTCGCTTCCTCGGGATTGAACATGCCAGTGCGGATGCTGACGCGGATCTTCTTGCACAGCGAACCTTGGGCGCGGAGCTTTTCCGCGGCACGCATGATGTACGTGGCCACCGCTTCCTTGATCGCCGGCAGCTCCTGCAGGCGTTGACCGAACATGAGGATGTCGAGGCTAAGGTCAATGTGGGGGCGTTAATTGAGCAACTGGGCTTCGCAGGCATCGATCTGGGAGGCCTAAGCGAAGGGCGCCTGGCGCAGTTCCCTGGAGGGTCATTACCGGTACTTAACCTGGTAAAGCACGGCTAATCCCCAATCGGCGGGCGCTCCAAGCGTCCGTATATGGACTCCTCCTCATTGCAAGCCCCTTCGCTTTGGCCCCCGTGTCGACTGCACACGTATATTCGGCCTCTGACTTTGGCATCGATTCGATGCAGGGCCATGATGGGCTATTCGCGCGTCGGCTCCCAATCGCTTCTACGTGCTTTACGCACCTGGACATTTGAGGGTTTTGCCGACGCCGGTTCGACCGGTTTGCCATCGTTCGGGTTGCTTAGCAATCTGGGTAGACGGTTTGTTTACTCGTTGGACGTGACGGTTTGGTAGATCAGGCCGCAGCCCGATCCGGTTGGTAATCGGTCCCGTTGCGCAGCATCGCCCAAGCCATGCGTGCGGTTTTGTTGGCCAGCGCGATAGCGGCCACATTGGGATGTGATCGCTCGGCCAAACGAACAGCCCACTGGCTGAGCCGATCGTCTTTGGATTTGGCTGTACGCAGGGCCGAGCGCGCACCGTGGATCATCAGTGTTCGCAGATAAGCATCGCCACGTTTGCTGATGCCAAGTAGCCGATCTTTACCACCAGAGCTGTGTTGCTTCGGCGTCAGCCCCAACGAGGCGGCTAACTGTCGGCCATTGGCAAACTGTCGGGCATCACCGATGGCAGCAATAAGTGCGGTGGCGATCATCGGGCCAACCCCGCGCAGCTGCTGCAAACGGACGGCACTCGGCTCGCTTGCCGCGATTGCAGATATCTCGCTGTCGAGTTCGCCAACACGTTCATCCAGTGCGCGAAGGTCGCCCCACAAGCCATTCAGTAGCCGACGCAAGCGAACCGTCAAACCGTTATCCGCATCTTCTAGCCAGCACGGTATCGCACGACGCAGCATCAGTAACTCCTTCGGGGCGACTAGACCGTACTCGGCGACCAGTCCACGAATCTGATTGGCTTTGGCCGTTCGCTGTTCGATTAAGCCGGCCCGGATGCGATGCGTCGCCTGGATATCCTGTTGCTCGATGGTCTTGATGGCGACGAAGCGCATGCTGGGACGGCTCATCGCTTCACAGATTGCTTCGGCATCGTTGGCGTCGTTCTTGTTGCTCTTGACGTACGGTTTGACGAACTGCGGCGCGATCAGCCTCACCTGAAAACCGCGTGCCTGTAGCTGCCGCGCCCAATGGTGTGCACCGCCACAACTTTCCATGCCGATCTCACCGCCGGGTTCGATCTTCTCCAGCACCGTTTGCAGCCAGCGATCACGAGGTAAACGTTGCCGCCAGACTGGCCGCTCATGACAATCCACGCCGTGGATCTGAAACACGTTCTTGGCCAGGTCGACCCCAATGCGCATAAGCTTCATGTGTGGACTCCTTCTCACTGTTGACTGTGGTTCGCACTTTCAGTCTGGCACTCAAGATGCCGAGGTGAGGAGGAGTCCATCCCATTGCTTCTGGCCGTTCTCTGCCTATCATGGTTACTTGGTCAAATCCGATGCAGTCAGTGGTCAGGACGAATGCAAATGACTGGTCAGGTCGAATGCAAATGGGTGGTTAAGTAGAGTGCAATTTCGAAGTTTCCAGCGGATAGGGTTTTCGACCACCGCTGGCCTTCGGATCATACGGTTCGATCAGCTTCAGCAAACCGTTCCAGGGCACCACCTGATCCGTCTCGGCGAGAAACCGTTCGCGGCGAGTTTGCTTACGTTTGCCGGCATATTCGAAGTCGGAAAAGTTCATCTGGCTCATGAAGGGCTTGGGTCTGGTGGGGAGGCTGTATTTCATCACGATTGAGGGGGGGCGAAGTGTCCTTAGGTGGTCGTTGTAGTCTCAGCCATAGCTGCTGTGGCCAAGCTATTGATCAATGATTCTGCCGGTAAGGGTCTGCCGAGCAAATATCCCTGCAACGTATTGCAGCCTAGCCGCGTGAGCAACTCTTGCTGCTCTACGGTCTCCACACCCTCGGCCACAATCTTCAGGCCCAGTGTATGGCCAAGCGCAATGATCGCCGAAACTATCGCCGCATCGTCATTATTCTGAGCCAGCTCGGTGACAAAACCTTGGTCGATCTTCAACTCATCGGCGGGTAAGTGCTTGAGGTAGAGCAGGCTGGAGTAACCTGTACCGAAATCGTCGATGGAAATACTCAGTCCCAGTTCCGACAACTGTTTGAGAATCGCTAGGCTGGCTTCAGCATCACGCATAGCTGTTGACTCAGTGACCTCAAGAGTGAGGTGGCGGGCGTCCAGCGAGTGACGCTCTAGCGCTGCGCGTACAACATTCGCCAGACTGGCGTGCCTCAGTTGAATGCTGGAGATATTGACCGCGATGCTCCAGTCCTGATGTCCTTCGTCATGCCACTGACGCAGTTGCCGACAGGCTTCGTTGATTACCCAATTGCCGATGGGGATGATCAGACCAGTCCTTTCTGCGAGGGGCAAAAAACGATCAGGAGGGACTAGACCTAGCTCAGGGTTTTGCCAGCGCAACAATGCTTCGACCCCGATCATCGGGCCATTGGGAGCGAGCATTTTGGGTTGGTAATGCAGAAGAAATTCATCGCGGTCCAGCGCCTGGTGCAGATGCTGTTGCAACAGCATCTGTTGATGGGCATTGGTGTTCATCGTCCTTTCAAAGAAGCAGTAACCATTACGCCCCTGTTCCTTGGCGTTGTACATCGCGGTATCGGCGTTGACCATCAGTTCGTGCGCAGTCAGACCATCTGTGGGGAATAGCGCAATGCCGATACTGGCCGAAACATGCAGGCTCCTGCCGGCGATAGTGTAGGCCTGACCAATGCGCTCGATTAGCCTTTGCGCGAGTATCGCTGCATCTTCGGGGGCACTCGGATAAATCAACAAAACAAATTCGTCCCCCCCCAAGCGCGCTGAGGTATCCTCGCTGCGCTTGGTGTTGTGGATACGCTGCGAAACCTCAATCAGCAACAAATCACCCGCGTGGTGCCCATGGATGTCATTGACGGTCTTGAAACCATCCAGGTCCATGAACAGCAACGCAAAATGGCGTTTTTCCCGGGTGGACTTTTGAATCGCCTGTTCAAGCCGATCATTCAGCAGGAAACGATTGGGCAGTTTGGTAAGGTTATCGTGCAAGGCCAACTGCACCAGTTCGCTGTTGGCCTGATCGAGTGAGGCCGCCAGCAGATTGGTACGTACATCCAGCATGGATACGATCAAGGCAATGGCGAATACCGCCAAACTTACCACGATGACTAACACGGCTAACCATTTGGTATCGATGCCAATGTGGGCCGCTCCGCAGAAGCTGCCAATCGGAAACTGTGCGGCCGCCATCCCGGTGTAATGCATCCCGACGATGGCACAGCCCATGACTAGCGATGCCCCGATCCGGGCATATGTAGTCCTGGCTGAGTCGCTACGTAGACGGAAGGCAATCCACAGGGCAGCGCCCGAGGCCAGTACTGCAATGACAATGGACAGGGCAAATATCCAGGGAATATAGATCACACTTGGCGTCATCAACATGGCGGCCATGCCGGTGTAGTGCATGGCGGCAATGCCAGTGCCCATCAGCAGGCCGCCCAGCCCCAGGCGTCCCCAAGGCAGATCCTTCTGGCAAACCAGCCAAAGCGCAAAGACCGATGAGACGATGGCAATCAGTAGTGAGAGCAACGTCAGAGGGATGTCATAGCCCAAAGAAATGGGAAGACTGAAGGCAAGCATACCGATAAAGTGCATCGACCAGATACCGAACCCCATGGCGAAAGAGCCACCTATCAGCCATAACACCGAGGCTCTGCCCGTGGAGCTGGATACACGACTGGCCATGTTGAGTGCTGTGTAAGAGGCGAGGATGGCGACGATCAGAGAAAAAGTGACGAAGATATTGTTGTAACTGCTAAGAAGCATGAAGTTCCCATCCTTGAACGTAGAGTGTGCGCACACATAGAAGTCAAAAGATTAAAGCTCCTCAATAAAGTAAGCAGCCAATTGGTGCTTGCTTTCTATTTTGGCTTTTGCATATATATTGACTGCATGCTGTCTCACGGTCTTTGAGCTGGTTTTACGAATCATTCTGATCAGAATGCAACTGTGCGTAGGGCCCCTTGTACTTAGGGCGGTAGAGATGGCACCGCACTGAAAATGTGCTTGAACCAACATTGCGAGGACATCAGTGCCGGCAACAAAACCCATCATCACAGCAACCAGGCATAATTGCGACAAGGCAAATGCCCATGAACACAAGATACAGGGCATCCGCCCCGCATGACTCATCCAAACCAATTAGTGTCCCCAAAAAATACGCGCTGGCCGGGTGATGCCGATAGCAGGGCTGCTGCGACAATGATTGTTGAGGCATATCGACATTACTGGGACTGTCATAAATTTTGTGTTCGGGCATAACATTGCTGAAGAGGTGCATGTATGCCGACCAAAAAGAAACCGGCCCGTGAGGCCCCGCGAGACCTTCCATCCATCCCAAAGAGCTGATCGACCAATTCGTCAGCGGCCCGATGAGCGCCGAAGCCATTCAGGATGCGTCGATGGCGTTCAAAAAAGCGCTGATCGAGCGAGCCCTTGGTGCCGAGTTGGGTCACCATCTTGGCTACCCTCAGGGCGCGGAGCGTCCTGAGGAGTCGAGCAATCAGCGCAACGGCAAGAGCGGCAAAACGGTGCTGACCGATGACGGCCCACTTCGCCTGGACATTCCTAGAGACCGCGATGGAAGCTTTGCACCGATCCTGATCCCCAAGCACGAGCGCCGTTTTACAGGTTTTGATGACAAGATCATCGCAATGTATGCCCGCGGTATGACAGTTCGCGAGATCCGTGCGTTTCTCTCAGAACAGTACGCAACAGACGTTTCTCACGACTTCATCAGTTCGGTTACCGATGCTGTTTTGGAGGAAGTCACCGCTTGGCAACAACGACCGCTTGAGCCGATGTACCCGGTGATTTTCTTCGATGCGTTGCGAGTCAAAATCCGTGACGAAGGCTTGGTTCGTAACAAAGCCATCTACCTAGCGTTGGGCGTCTTACCGGACGGTACGCGGGATATTTTGGGCATTTGGATTGAAACCACTGAAGGTGCCAAGTTTTGGATGAAGGTCTTCAATGACCTGAAAACCCGAGGTGTCGAAGACGTCCTGATCGCGGTAACTGACGGGCTCAAAGGCATGCCGGAAGCACTGAATGCGGTGTTTCCTGAGGCAACGTTACAGACCTGCATTGTCCATCTGATTCGCAACAGTCTTGATTACGCGGCTTGGGACAAACGCCGCGAGCTGGCTAAAGCGTTGAAGCCGATCTACCAGGCGCTCAATGCTGACGCTGCTGAGCAAGCACTGTTGGCCTTCGAAGCCGGCCCTTGGGGCAAGCAATATCCAACGGTCGTGGCAGCCTGGAAACGTGCCTGGGATTGAGTTATCCCGTTTTTCGTGTTTCCCCCGGCCATACGAAAAGTGATCTACACAACGAACGCGATCGAGAGCATCAACGCTCAGTTACGCAAGATCATCAAGACCCGGGGCCACTTCCCAACGGACGATGCTGCGACGAAGTTGATCTGGCTGGGGCTGCGAAACATCACCGCTAATTGGGGCAGTGCCGCTCATGACTGGAAGAGCGCAATGAATCAATTTGCGATCCTGTACGGAGATCGATTTATCAGGTCGACCTGGTAAAACTAAGGCCTGCACACAAAAAATCTGACACTCTCACATTACTCACCACAGTCGTCGATAACCTTGCTCAACGATCTGCGGATTCAAATATAGCTAGTACGGTCACAGCTACGCATCCAGCTCGAAAATGCCCCCAGCAGATTGAAGTCAAAAAATAGCCCCCCTTCAACCCATGAACTGACAACCATACAGAGCCCGCCTCTTGAGATTATTTCCGCTCAGAAATTCTGGCCATTAACTCGCACATACAATCTAACTCTTTTAAAATCGAACTAAACACTCCCTCCCGCCTCACATCGATGCAGTGCTTATCATCAAATCTATGTTGAGCAACAACAACAACAACAACCTCATCTGCGGAAACATGAATTTGAGCAACACCTTGGAAAACCAGTTGAATGGAGCCACAGCTGGCTTTCAGAACATCATGACCTCTTGTAGTGGTCAAAATGCCACCGGCGCCGTTGCCTCCTTGCCAGCCTTGCTTCTTCAACGATCGAACCCTGCACTCTATAACTTGGCGGTTCAGGCCGATCAAACATGCCTTGGTAAGCCGGGCTTGGGTTTGTGCTTCATCGAGCGCAGCGAGGCCTTGCAGCATAGATGAAACAGTAGCGTGGGCTTTTTGCAGAACCCAGGCATCTACTCAGCAATTCAGAACTATTGCCATCCGTGGCGGCTTTGGCAGGCGATAGACGTCACAAGCATCTTGTTCGCGATCAGATCTCAGCCAGCCTTATGGATAGTCCAGCGCAGCGATCGCTTGAGCGACTCTTTCCACGTTGGCCAAGTTCAATCCTGCCAGACAAATCCGTCCGCTATCGATCAGGTAGATTGCATGTTCCTCTCGTAACTGCAAGACCTGGGCAGGGCTCAGCCCAGTGTAACTAAACATGCCTTTCTGCCGCAGCAGATAGTTGTGGCGTCCGTCCGGGAAGCGGTCGTGCAGTAACCCCGCCAATTGTTCACGCATCGCGAGGATCCGGAGCCGCATCTCCTCGACTTCATGAAGCCACTGCTGGCGCAGCGCACTGTCACCCAACACGCCTGCCACCAGCTGAGCGCCATGACATGGGGGGCTTGAGTAATTCCGACGCACCGTTGCCTTCAACTGCCCATGAACCTGTGACGCTTCAGTCGCGTCAGTGCACACGACCGACAGACCGCCGACGCGCTCGCCGTAGAGCGAGAAGATTTTCGAAAATGAGTTGCTCACCAGCATCGGCACGCCTGACTGAGCCATCGAGCGTATAGCGTAGGAATCCTGCTCCATGCCATCTCCAAAGCCCTGATAAGCCGTGTCCAGGAATGCAACAAGTTCACGCTTGAGCAAAATGGTCGTCAGCACATCCCACTGAGCAGGAGAAATATCTGCACCCGTAGGGTTGTGGCAGCACGGATGCAGCAATACGACACTACGTGACGGCAAGGCTTCAAAGGCTTGGCACAGAGCATCAAAGCGCACACCACCGGTGTTGGCGTCGTACCAAGGATAACGATTGACTGTAAAGCCGGCGCCAGCGAATAGGGCGTGGTGGTTTTCCCAGGTTGGATCGCTCACCCACACCTGCGCCTCTGGCAGCCACTGACGCAGGAAGTCGGCCCCCACCTTGATTGCACCACTACCACCGACGGTCTGGATAGTTGCGACCCGACTTGCAGCCAGTACCGGTGACTCATCCCCGAAAAGCAATGACTGCACTGTCCGGCAATAGTCCCGATGTCCTTCCATGGGCAGGTACATCGGCGCTTGAGCGGGAGCCTGTAACAACCGGCTGTGGGCCTCAGCAACGGAGTCCAAGAGCGGAATTTTCCCTTTTTCATCGTAGTACAAGCCGATACTCAAGTTGACCTTGTGCGGGCGAGGGTCAGCCTGAAAGCTGGCCATCAATGAGAGGATCGGGTCGCCGGCATATGGCGCGATATGCTTGAACATGATGAACTCCAACGGATTGCGAAGACTCAGGCCTGGTAACGGCCGGAACGATGATTCAGAGCGATGATCAGATTGAGTACCAATGTGCCCACAATGGACATGAACCAGATTGGCAGGGCTACTACCGTCAGCGACAGACAAAGGATAAGTACGTCTGCGCCCATCTGCAGCCAGCCTGCACGCCAGCCAAAACGGTCTTGGAGAAAGAGCATCAAGATGTTCAATCCCCCAAGGCTGGCCCGGTGCCGAAAAAGCACTATAAAACCGACCCCCAGAATCACGTTACCCATCAGTGCCGCGTACAACGGTTCGATGTGCGACAGGGTGATGAAACCTTGCGTGTGGTCAGAAATGATCGAGACCAAGGCGATCGCAGCGAACGTCTTGAGGGTGAATCCCCACCCCATGCGCCGAACCGCCAGGTAATAGAACGGCAGATTCAGCAGAAAGAATGTGATGCCGAATGCGTACCCCAACACGTAGTGGAGATACAGGGCAATCCCGGCGGTACCGCCGGTAACGATCCCCCCTTGGCGAACTAACAGCAGGCCGAAGGCAATCAGTACGGTACCGATGATCAGCGCAAGGCCGTCCTCGGTGCGAGAGTGAGGGAAAGCGGAAGTGACTGTGGTCATGTAAATACGTTCTGGTAGGCGCGAGCATTGAGGCGACGATAAGTCGCCTGTTCAATTCGTGCAAAATCTACCACAAAAAAGCACTGATCATGCAATAAGCAATCAAGCAACTCATGAAAAATGTATTCTTATGCAAATATATGCACTAATCTAGCTCTGGCCTGCGTCTCGGCGCATCAACATGGTGCGCGCTTACCTTAATGTGGGTAACCCAGCTTCCTTGAGTCGCTCCAGGACTACCGCCGTTTTCAGGTGTCCAATGGTTTCGCCAGCCGTCAGCCTTGTCATCAGTGCGTTCAGCTCCACCAGTCCCGCGATCGCGACTTTCAGGCTGTAGTCGGCATCTCCGGTGGTCTTATACACATCGACGACTGCAGGCTCCTCCTGCACAAATGTTTCGAATGCGCGAGCAGTGGTATGACGGTGGTCGACCAGTCGCACCTCGATCATGGCCACGACCTCCGTATTCATGGCCTGGGGCGCAAGCCTTGCGTGATAGCCAAGGATCAATCCAGCCTGTTCCAGGGAGATGCGTCGACGCGAACACTGTGATGCCGACAAACCAATCAGCTCACTCAGCTCCTGGTTGGTGAGGCGCCCATTGCCTTGCAGTAGCGACAACATCTTCAGGTCAAAATCATCTGTACCACTCATTGCTTCAGTCACTCCGATCAGTCATTGGGCCCGGGAGAGTAACAGTTGTGCGGAGGGCTGATAAGAAAGATGGCACTCGTATTGCAGAGGGCCCAGCAAGACGTCGTCGGGCAGCGGTCACTGCCCCTCTCTTACTTGCGACAAGGATTTTTCTGAATGCCAAACACCACTCTCCCTTCGCTTCATCGGGGCCTGAAGAACCGGCACATACAACTGATAGCACTGGGTGGCTCAATCGGTACCGGGTTGTTCTTAGGCATTGCGCAAACTATTAGTATGGCGGGTCCATCGGTGATCCTGGGTTATGCGATCGCTGGCTTCATCGCTTTCCTCATCATGCGTCAGCTCGGCGAGATGGTTGTGGAAGAACCTGTAGCTGGAACCTTCAGCCACTTTGCTCATCGCTATGTGGGGCCCTTCGCTGGCTTTATGAGCGGTTGGAACTATTGGGTTTTGTACGTGCTGGTCGGTATGGCCGAGTTGACCGCTGTGGGCGTCTATGTGCAGTACTGGTGGCCGGATATCCCGACTTGGGTGTCGGCTGCCGGGTTCTTCGTTCTGATCAACCTGCTCAATTTGTGCAATGTCCGTATGTATGGCGAGATGGAATTCTGGTTCGCCCTGGTGAAGGTGATCGCCATCATCAGCATGATCCTCTTCGGCGGATGGTTGCTGACCAGCGGACATGGTGGCCAGCAAGCCTCAATCGCCAACCTTTGGCAACACGGCGGTTTTTTTGCCCATGGACTTGGCGGTCTGGCGATGGCTATGGCAGTGATCATGTTCTCCTTCGGTGGCCTTGAACTGATCGGCATTACCGCCGCTGAATCCGAAGATCCTCAACGCAGCATTCCCAAAGCTACCAACCAAGTGATTTGGCGCATCCTCATCTTTTATGTCGGTGCGCTGACCGTGCTGCTAGCGCTGTACCCTTGGCAGAACGTAGCCAGCGGCGGCAGCCCCTTTGTGATGATCTTTCATGCCCTAGACAGCGAATGGGTGGCCACCTTGCTCAATGCCGTGGTGCTGACAGCGGCGCTCTCGGTCTACAACAGTTGCGTATTCAGCAATAGCCGCATGCTCTTCGGGTTGGCGCGTCAGGGTAATGCACCGGCAGCAGTGACCCGTGTTAACCGTCGAGGCGTACCGGTTGTAGCGCTCGCCATATCCTCGATGGCAACCGGCTTGTGCGTGATTCTGAATTACTGCCTGCCAGGAGATGCCTTCAGTTTGCTGATGGCACTGGTGGTTTCTGCCCTGGTATTGAACTGGGTGGTCATCAGCCTGACCCACCTGCGCTTCCGCAGTCACCCCTCCCGCAAAGCACAGTCGGGACTTTTCCCCTGCTGGGGATACCCATTCACCAACTATCTGTGCCTGGCGTTCCTGGCCGGAATCCTAGTGGTGATGTTCCTGACCCCGGGCATGCGTCTATCGGTCTACTTGATACCTGCCTGGTTAGGCCTCCTCTCCTTGGCCTATTGCATGCGCCGTAAGTCGAGTCTCGCCACGCTAGGCTCTGTACGAAAAGAGATGTCGCAGACACCACCATAGAGGCGTAGCTTTTCGCGAGCTTGTCGAAGCGAGTTACGATGAGACGGTTCTTTCAGCCATCTGACCAATTAGACCGCCCGCCTCTTTAGTCGCGCGATGGAGCGCAAGCTCAAGGCACCTGGCGAACAGGCTCAGTCTGTTGATGTTGTCGATCATGCTGCGTTGTTTATATAGTGACTCGAAGTCCCTTCTTCGCCAAACTTATTATCTACTCTATTGGAGAGCGTTTGTTGGGGGGGGCAGGAGAAGGGCTCAAAGGTGAGAGAGCTGAAGATGGTTATTTTTTAGGGGGGGTCAAAAGGTCTTCAATAAAATAGGCGGCTAATTGGTGTCTGCCTTCTATTTCGGCCTTTGCATATATATTGACTGCATGTTGCCTTACGGTCTTTGAGCTGGTTTTGCGGACTGTTGCAATTTCCTCAAGCGAAAGGCCTTTTATTAAAAGTAATGCAATTTCTTTTTCTGATGGAGTTAGTCTCCATGATTCAAACTGATTTTGTATATGGGTTGAGAGATCTGTGGAGGGGGGATTTAATGCAATATCTGAAATCTCTAAGCGTTGCTCGTGATTGTCCAGGTTTTGCAAGAGGTTGTGCTGCTTTCTTATAATTGCAGTAAGCATGAATATTAATACTGAAAGAGAAATGGCTTCTGTGAAAAGTCTTTGATCGTCCATGAGGTATAGTTGTAGTAGGTCCCAGGTCTTATAAGTGGAGAATGGTATTAATAAAATAATAGCCTTTGATGTCATGCTTAATAGCTCCAGAGTAAGATCTTTCCTGGTTACATGTTTGGTTACAGCTTAAGCTCTTAAGGTCAGCGGCGCTCATTAGTGTTGAAGTTTGTTTTTTATTGTTGCTATATCATTTTATTCTATATCAGATAAAACGTTTCAGCAAAGCCGCGTGCCGATGCGAACAGGGGAAAATATTCCCCAATGGCGGTGTCATTCTCACTTTGGCAGGGGGGGGTAACGTGAGCGGGGCAAATGACCTGGGGCTTTTTTGGCTGTTCGGGACAAAAGCCGGGCTCCAGATTTCTGGTGATGCGAGCATAATTGCAAAAGCTTTCTCTTTGCTTTCATTGTTTCATTCAGGCTGGTCCACTGAGTATGTGTGTGAGGGAGGCGGGATGAGTTCTTCAATATTTCTGCACGACAACAATCATGCGTTACGCGCCTTAGTTGCTCGCCCTAGATTCAGTCGGGTTTTTTCGGGTCTAGCGAGGGGGGAGCATGTCGATTGGGAGGGGCTTCGTCGAGTGATAAAGGAACGTTATCCTGCAGAGTTGTTTACTGAGGCCGAGCTAGATGTATTGTATAGCGTAATGAAAGAGGGGGCGTCCGATAGCTAGAAAGCTAAAGCCAATGTATCTCTTGGGGGGGGGCATGCTACTCCAGCAGTTTGATGTCTCTGCTATTCGTGTTGTGGAGAATAATTGCTGGATGTTAATGTGAGTATGCTTTAATCGAAATGCAATGGGTTGCGTCAAAGATGGCTAAGCGCAGGGTGGTGGCTAAAAAGGAGGGAGAAGGGGCAGATTTTTTATTATTTGCCGTGAAAGTCCAATATGATCTTGCGGTCATATGTAGTTGTATTGAGCGTGGGGTGGCTTATCTCTCGGAAAGTGACAGGTTGCACATGATTGTTCGGGGGCGCGTAAAGTGCCTTAACAATATTTATAGTGGCGCAGCGGATCTCTCGGGGGTATCTCTGCTCAAGGATTTGTTAGTGTTGGAGAGGGAGTTAAATGTGCTGGTTGATGTAAGGGTTAGTAGGTTTTTGGGGCGGGCTGGAGTAATGCTGGATGAAGTAAGAAGTGAGGTTGTTGTTGCTCAAGATAGATTTTATGATAAGCGCTGCATCGATGTGAGGCGGGAGGGGGTGTTTAGTTCGATTTTAAAAGAGTTAGATTGTATGTGCGAGTTAATGGCCAGAATTTCTGAGCGGAAATAATCTCAAGAGGCGGGCTCGGTATGGTTGTCAGTTCATGGGCTGAAGGGGGGGGACTTCAATCTGCTGGGGGCATTTTCGAACTGGATGCGTAGCTGTGACCGTACTAGTTATATTTGAATCCGCAGATCGTTGAGCAAGGTTATCGACGACTGTGGTGAGTAATGTCGATATGCCTCAACAATCATTGTCGCAGCTTTGTCTAGGTGTTTCTGTGCGTATAGTTATCTTGTGGCCTTGAATGAGGCTGATTTCAGGGTCGCTGTGCTGCAGTTCTAGGTATCATTTGATGCTGTTTAGTTTGGATGAGTCATGCGGGGCGGATGCCCTGTATCTTGTGTTCATGGGCATTTGCCTTGTCGCAATTATGCCTGGTTGCTGTGATGATGGGTTTTATTGTGTAGCTGAGATAGTAAGAATGTTTGTTCAGGGGTTGAGTGCAACTGTTAAAATTCTTTTTATTCTGTTCTTGCTTATGCTTTCTATTGATGTTCGAGCTGGTTGTGAGAGCGCTTTGGGTAATGGGAGGTATGACGGTGGATTTGGGGTTTCAGACCAATATCGCAATATTGGTCCCACGCAAATAGATGTTTCGAGTTTGCGATTTACGCCGAGAGGGGCAATATTATTTGATCAAGTTATCGCTTGGTCGAATATATGGGCTTCGCTGCCGCGAGGAGAGGAAACGGTAATGATGCGTTGCAGTAGTGCCGCAGATGCCGAATCTGCGTATGCCATGATTGCAGGTGATAGCTCATATTCGCTGGATTCTCAGATTATTCAATTGCCGGGTGTCGGTCAGGTCTGGCCGTTCAGCTATCCCAGCAAAAGTCCTACCTCAACGGCGTATCGCTTGCTCGGTAGTCGACCTGATGGTGGTTGGCAGCCGGCGCTTGGTTATAGCCAGCGGAGCGATCCCTCTAATCGCTTCGCAGTTACCGGCTATGACTACGAGCCGGTTGATGATCAAGATAGCCGGCCTTATAAAGTCAAAGCGAAGCATATGCCCAAGATTCGTATGCAGATTTATCGCGATGACGGTAGTGGTCCATATGACATTAAAGGTGATATGGGGGGAGGGGCGTACCTTGGGATTCTTTCCTGGGGATGTTGTAACGGAAATGATGGTTATACCGGTGTGCACTATGGTTATGTTGCGATGGGCGGTGACGGTGTTGATGTCAATCCTGTCGAGCGAGCTGCTTGTGGCGTGCTGAGGGTGCCTCGTACTGTAAATCTTCCTCCTGTTACAACTAATGAAGTGGCAAGAGGTGACACACCATGGACGCCGTTCTCGGTGAGTTTTGAGTGTGAAAATGGAGCGCTAACAAATTCCATTCTCAAGGTTGGCCTCCAGCCTAAGGGAGTGTTAGCTAGTGTTGGTGATCAGCAATACCTTCTTCCGGATAACCGTGCTTCACTCGGTGCCGCGCAAGGAGTCGGCTTGGTGTACAACGTGCCAGTGGAGGGGGGCTCTGCTCGCCGCTGGGTAAGAGACTCAAGCTGTATAAATCCGGATCAGTATTCTTACTGCCCGACTGCCAGTGCTTTGGAGTCCGAGCAAGGGTGGTATCGAGCTGGCGGAGTCCATGGCAATGAGTTGGAGTTTAGTGAGAACTTTCAGGTGCGCTTGATGCCCCTTCCAGGCGTTAACAGTGGGGACATTTCGGCGGGAGAATTTACAGCAACTGTAAATGTAATAGTGACTCTGAAGTAGTGTGGGTGAAATTGTACTTCGCTCAGATTGACTTTTGTAAGTGATTTTATTGAGCTGTTTGAGGAGTGGTTATGAGGTCTAATTTTGTGGTTAAAATGCTGTTTGGGGTTGTAGTTTCTTGTGCGGCAGCGTCGGTAGCACTTGCTGATAACACAATTACTTTTAATGGCCAGGTGGTTGAGCAGACATGTGATCCAATTAGTGCTGGTGGAAACTATACAGTCAATCTCGATCAAGTTGTGGCGAGCGATTTTCAGGGGCTCAGCAATGCAACGCTTGAGAGCATTAGCACGCCTTTTAATCTGGAGCTCCAGAACTGCCCTGCTAGTGCCAGTTCTGTCACTGCTGAGCTATACTCAAATTCTGTGGATTCCAAGACGGGGAATTTACTCAGTTCAACCTACGGCAGTAATGTTCAAGTTCAGGTTCAAGATTCAAAAGGTATTAAGATGGGGGTAGGCGATAACAGCACAACGCCTGCTGCAAGCATAACTAATGGTCGCGCTTCAATTCCGCTTCAGGCGAAATACTATGTTGTTGACAGCACCCAGGTAGCTCCAGGTGCAATCACTGTCGAGGCAACTTACGTATTGCGAACCCAGTAAATTTTGACTAAGGGCTCTTCGATGAAGGGCTCTATTTTTTTGTTTGAAACCTGCGGGCGCTTGTTAATGTCTAGTTTGTGTCGACTCTTGGCTGCACTCTGTTTTTTTTATACTACATTTGCTTGGTCTGGGGTGGTAATGCTTGGCAATCGGATTATATATCCGGAGTCTGCATCATCGACAATGATCAATTTGCGTAACACTGAGGACATCCCCTATGTTGTCCAAGCATGGATTGATGACGGCAGCGCCAATCCAATATTGGCAGTAGATGTCATCCCTTTCGAACTGACTCCGCCGCTTTTTCGTCTGCCTCCCAAAAATCAGCAAGTATTGCGTGTCAGATTGCTGCCAAATAATTTACCTAGTGATCGAGAGTCATTGTTCTGGTTCAACTTTCAGCAAATTGCCCCAGCAGTTGAACCTGCAAAACAGGCGAGACTCGACCTTTCGTTGATTCAGCAAGTCAAATTGTTATTTCGCCCTCGTGCACTAGAGGGAGGGATTGCTGCTTTGCCATCAAATCTAAAAGTGCGCTTGCCTGAAAAAAGAGGGGGGGTAGAGTTTTATAATCATAGCCCCTATTTTGCCAACCTGACTGAGCGTGTAATGGTGGTTGATGATCTTGGTCAACAGTGGCCTTTGAGAGTAAGTGCTCTTATCACTATCGCACCTTTTTCAATGGTTAAGTGGCCCCTTCCTTCTGCTACCAATTCTAAGCGATTACGTAGTGTGCGCGTCGAACTGATCGGTGATCAAGGTGCTATTCAACCACTTGAGTATTCTCTCCAGTGATGTAGTGAAGCTAAAAGTTTTGATGTTTAGGGTTCTTCCTGATGTATATGAGGAAAATCAGTTTTTTTGCCATTAGCTTCCTTCTAGGTCTGGTAAATACTGTTGTAGTAGCTTCTGAAAATGATAACTATCACTTCAACTCAAGCTTTCTGCTCGGAGCGAAAACCTCTACGGTCAATCTGGATGAAGTGGTTGAAGGTCAGGTACTGCCGGGCTTCAATAATGTTGATCTTTATATTAATGAACGATTCTCAGGTAATCGGCGTCTAGAATTCGCACGCCGTGGCAAAAGTGTCCAAGCGTGTTTACCATTATCATTGTTGCTTGAGATTGGTGTCCGTGAGCAAGCCTTGCGTGATGCGCGTCATGGTTTATCTCTAGATATAGAGAGTTCCGAGTGTCGAACTATCAACGAATGGTTGCCTTTGGGGAAGGCTGACTTTGATGCTCGCGGGCAGCGACTGGTATTAAGCATCCCTCAGGCGCAACTCAATCAGGTCGCCCACGATTTGGTTCCTCAATCACTTTGGCAGCATGGCGAGAATGCTTTATTTTCTAGTTACAACCTTAGCTATTTTGGGGTTACCAGTGCTAACAACAAGAGTACAGATTCGAGTTTCTTGAGTTTGCGCAACGGTCTGAATCTAGGCTCGTGGCAGTTGCGTAATCAATCCAGTATCAGCTGGTTCGATGGTGGTGGGCGTTGGCAAAGTGACTCTACTTACCTTCGACGGGTGTTACCTGATTGGCGTGCGGATTTGACCGTAGGTGATAGTTATACCCAAGGTAGGATCCTTGACGGGGTAGCCTATAGGGGGGCAGCTATTTTTTCTGATGAACGTATGTTGCCACAAAGCCAACGAGGTTATGCGCCGGTGGTGCAAGGTAATGTTAGCAGCAACTCTCGGGTCGTGATCTGGCAGTCAGGACGCCAGATATACGAGACTACAGTACCTGCAGGCCCTTTCAAAATCACCGATCTATACCCTGCCAGCTATAGCGGTGATCTTGTAGTTGTGATTACTGAGGCTGATGGTCATCAATACAGCTATAATGTGCCTTTTTCTTCGGTAGCTGGTTCCTTGCGACCGGGGCTTGCTCGTTATAGTGCTACCGCGGGTCAAACCCGGTTTGATATGCAAGGTATTGGTGAAGCAGACTTCGTTGACTGGACGCTCGAACAAGGGATAAGTAACTCTTTGACGCTTAATGGTGGAATGAGGCTCAGTGATATCGATTACAGCTCACAGAGTTTCGGTGGGGTGATGTCTTCCCGGCTTGGCGCATTTGGTCTTGATGTTACACATTCATCAAGTCAGCAGGGCGGAGGTAACAAGCAGGGGTGGATGTTTCGTCAGAGTTTCAGTCGTACATTACCATGGACAGATACCTACCTATCTTTGATTGGTTATCGTTATTCGACCGCCGGATATACCTCATTGCGCCAAGCAATGGTCGAACGCAAGCAGCAGCAGGAGGAGTTCTCGGATCGTTTTCGACGTTATTATGGTTTTGGTCAGCGTCAGCGTATGGAGCTGACTCTGAGTCAGCCCCTAGGAGACTATGGCTCTTTTTTTGTTAGTGGCAGTCGTACTGATTACCATCAGGGCGGGGCTGATTCGCAGTTTCAGCTTACTCATCAGCGTAATTTCGGAAAGATCAATACGTCGTTGTCATTCAGTCGTCAGTTTCAACGCGATGGTCAGGCAGATAATGTCATCGCTGTTTCCATTTCAGCGCCACTGGACTTTGGTAAAAAATCAGCATCCCTCAATCTTTCAGCTCAACAGCGTGATGGCAAAAGCTCAATGCAAAGTGGCGTCAATGGATTGCTGGATGAAGAGGGGAGATGGGCTTATAGCTTGCATGGCAGTCGTGCGTTTGGGAAAGATAATTGGAATAACAGTATAGGTACTAGCCTTGATTATCAGTCGCCCTATGCCCGCTTAGGGGCAGGTCTCAGTGAGTCGGTAGATAGCACTCAAGTCTCTGCCTTGGCTGCTGGTGCGCTGGTGGTACATTCTGGAGGGATAACCTTAGGACAGTATCTCGGCGACACTTTTGCGCTAGTCGAAGCTCCTGGAGCTAAAGGTGCCAAGCTGGGGTCTATGTCCGCACCGACTATCGATAGTCATGGTTTTGCACTGCTTCCATCGCTAACACCTTATGCTTTCAATCGTATCAGTTTGGACCCATTGGGCATGGATGAGAATGTCGAATTGCTCCAGTCCTCAAAGCAGGCTGTGCCATATTCTGGAGCAGTTCTGAAGGTTAAGTTTGCAACACATCAAGGCCGTGCATTGATGTTGCGGTTGATTCAGGCTGGGGGGCAAGTGGTTCCATTTGGGGCTACTGCTGTTGATATTGATGGAAAGGAAGTTGGGTTGGTTGGCCAGTCGGGGCTACTCTATCTTCGGGAGGAAAAGGCGCAAGCGATCTATCAAGTAAAGTGGGGTATTGAAAGCTGCAAAGCGTTAGTAGACTTTAGCGATAAACCTCAAAAGACTCCAATATTAAGGTTTGATGTGCTCTGCGCTTCAACTGGGGAGCAAAATCAGTGATCGTTGCAATTCGTGTGCTGATGAGTTGCTTTGTCCTTGGTCTTGGGTTTACTTTTTCGGTTGCCTGGGGGGATTTGGTAGTGGACAGAACCCGAATTATTATTCAATCACCTGCGCGGGAGGTGAGCTTGCAGATCCTCAATGCAGGGGAGTATCCGGTAGTAGTTCAAAGTTGGCTTGATCTTGGGGATACGACAATTGATCCAAACCTGCTAAACCTTTCTTTAACTTCGCTTCCACCTTTGGTGCGTCTATCCCCTCAAGAGGTGCGCGCAATCCGCATAGTCGGGATTCCTCCGGCTGAGAAAAAAAATGAGGAAAATGAGAGTCTGTATTGGCTAAACCTTCAAGAAATCCCACTGAGCGATCGTCGAGAGGCCATGGGGGCAATGATTGCCGTTTCGACTCGTTTACGGTTGAAGGTATTCAATCGTACTGCCGCGCTAGTGGAAGGCAGTGAGGAAGCTATTTTCAGGCTTTCTTGTGTTGCTGAGCAGCGTAGAGGTGGTGTCAATGTTAGTTGTCGCAATCCTTCATATTTTCACATCACGATAGACTCTCTAGTTCTCCAGAGTAGAGGGGGGGAGAAAAAAATCGACGGTACGATGCTTTATCCAGGTAGCCAGACTAACTTTTATTTTGGTGATGTTTTATCTGGTGTTGACTCTGTTTTGATAAAAGTTATTGATGATCATGGTCTATTGCGCTTTCGGCGCTTTAAAGTGGAAAAAATTAATTAGTTTATGAGCAGTCAGTCATGTGTGCATCTGGTTTAAAGATTCGCTCAACGCCGCATTCGAACAGTGATCGAAGCCCTGAGCGGTCGCCAATCGTCGAACCTTCGCCAAGGTTGGCGGCAGGCAGTGAGGCGGGTCGGTGGAGTGTCGTGCTCGTCTCACACCTTGAATCGTTTGACCAAGCCTTGCAGATCGCCCCCGAGCTGGGCCAGCTCGACACTGGAGGTGGTGATCTCTGCACTGGCTTGTGCTGATTGGTCGGCTGTTTCACGCACATTCAAGATGCTGCGGTTGATCTCCTCAGCCACAGCGCTCTGTTCCTCCGCTGCGGTGGCAATTAACAGGCTCATCTGCTGGATGTCAGAGACCTGTTGGGTGATGGTTGCCAGAGCGTCCCTGGTGTTGCGCACGCCGGTGACCGCCGATTGAGTCTGTTGCACGCTGGCTTGTATCATCTGTGAGCTTTGCTCGGCAATACGCTGCAGTCCCTCGATCAGGGTTTCTATTTCCTCCGATGATTGTTGCGTCCGCTGCGCCAGGCTGCGTACCTCGTCAGCGACCACGGCAAGACCATGTCCCGCTTCACCGGCGCGCGCCGCCTCGATGGCAGCATTGAGCGCCAGCAGCTTGGTTTGTCCGGCGACCATCTTGGTGGCATCGAGCACACCACCGATACGACTGCTTTCCTGATGCAGGCGGATCATTGAGTCGGTTGACAGGCTGACCTTGTGCGCGAGTGTTTCTATTTGCGCCACTGCCCGCTGCGACACCGTCAATGCATGGCTGGCCTCAAGGTCCGCTCTTTTCGCGGCGCCGGCTGCCTCTTTCGAGTTGCGCGCTACTTCTAGTACCGTTGCAGTCATTTCAGTCATTTCAGTCATTGCTGTTGCGACCAGATCGGTTTCGCTTTTTTGACTGTCGATACCCGCCCGGGTATGCGCGGTGATTGTCGCAAACTGGCTGGCAGCGGCGGCCAGTCGATGGGAGCCAAAACCAATCTGCGAGATAACATCGCGTATGCGATGACTCATACCGTTGATCGAACTCAAAAGCTGGCCCAGTTCGTCGGCCCGTTCGCTGTGTAATTCCGCTGTCAGATCGCCATTAGCAATGCGTTCGGCAACCTGCAAGGTTTGTTGCAGCGGAATGACAATCTGGCGGCTGATGACCCAGGCAATCAGCCCCCCGAGTACCAGGGCAAATAATGTGCCCCCTGCAAGGATCATGGCCACAAGATCCACGCTGCTCTTGGCGCGGCTCTCTTCGGCGATATACAACTCGTTGATTGCGTTTTGTAAGGGGAACAGGGAGTCATTCAGCTTGAGCGCGGTTTGCGTGACATTCGCCTCGGCCTGCTGCTGATTGCGTGTGTCGATATAGGCACGCAGCTTTTTGTTCAGGCGCTTTACTGTCCCCAGGTCCTCCTGTGGCCAGCGACCGGCGTGAATGTCGTCCAATATGCTGGAAAGCATCTGTTGCATGATTTCCAGGTGGGAATCGTGCCGGTCAAGCTGTCCTGAATCCAGGGTCAGGGCATAAGCAAAATTGGCATCGCGAGAGAAGGCTGTCTGGTCGAACAGGCTGCCGATCCGGTTGATTCGCTTCAAGGACTGCCCGTCGCTTTGCAAGCCATAAAAACCTGCCAGGGCCAGTAGCACGACCAAGGCCAATAACGATCCGAATCCCAATCCCAGCTTTCTGGTGATGGTCAGATCTTCCAATACGAATCCACGTGACATAGATAACATCCTTATGAGTGATTTATTCTGGGCGTGTTGGTGATGCCTAGTTTTTTGAATTGTTCGAGGCGTTTTAGTGCTGGGCGGGGAGGGCGGAGAACGATGCGTTAAGGAAGGCGTCTAGAACCAGACTTCCATCTGCATGCCGGATTGCCAGTTGCCGCCGGACTTGAAGCCCTTCTGGCCGAAATCGTCTGTTGCGCTGAAGTCGTCGAGGTCCCTGGACCAGTTCATATAGGTGGCGAACAGGCGCAATTCAGGGCGAGCGAAGAAGTCTCCGGTTTGCATCTTGAACGTGGGCGCGAACGTGAGCTTCCAGTAGTTGCCATCGGCTGTTTGTCTATTCGCATAGCCGCGCGCATCCAGCGCCATCCTTTGCCAGCTCAGTTCATATTGCATTTCGAAATTGCTGGTCAGTTCATTGGCCAAGCGCAGGTTGAATGTCCAATAGCGATAGTCGTCTCCGGGCACGTAGCGGTCTTTGCTGTGCTCGGCAATCAGGGCGGGGGCGATGCGCCAGGCCTGGTCCAGGTGGGTATGGCCATAGAGCGCCAGGCGTAATGTCCGGGCCTCGTCCAGCAGATCGCCATCGGCACCGATGTTGTTGACCTCGGCGCCCAGGCCCTTGCCGTACAACAGCGCGGCCTTGAGGTAGCCCTCACGACCGAAAAAGTCCGGTCGGTGGTAGGCGAACATGCCATGGGCGCCGCTTTCGGCAGGGCGCAAGCCCGCTTTGTTGGCCCGGGTATCGCTGTCGAAGGCCTGCCGACTCTCATCGTTCAGGTTGGCATCGTTCTGGCTAGAGGAAATGCCGTTGAGCATGAATTGCCAGCGTCCTCCATCGAAAAACTGATTGAGGGTCGCGATATAGCTGCGGATATCCTTGTTTTCCTCGGTGCCGAAGTCGCCGTAGGAGCGGCTCATCAGCGACGCATTGAGGCGCCAGTCTTCGCTCGAACGCAGGTCGTAGATACCGCCCCCGGTTCCGGCCAGGAACACAATGTCCCTGTCCATCCAGTGGATGCCGTAGTTGTCCCGATCGAAGCGCTTGCCAGCCCAGAGCTTGGCATCGCGCAGCAGTTCGCTGTCTTGAAAGGACGCCAGATGGTCCAGTTCGACATAGGCCTGTCGCACGTTGAGCGAGCTTTCTGCCGCGGTCCAGTCGTTGGGCGTTTCCAGGCCGTCGGCGAGCATCAAGGTGTATTTCGAATGCGTACCGTTGTTGGCCTGGTTCTCCTTCGAAAATTTCGCCTCCACGTAGGTATCGACTTCATTGCCAAGCCTGCCAACGGCCCCGCCCACGGCACCTGCGGGGGTTACGTAGGGGCCACCATGACCGGCCCCCGATCCGTTGGCCATGATCCCGGAGCGGGCATATCCACCGAAGGTGAAGCCGTCGCTCAGAGGTTCGGTCGAACGGCTTGCAGACGAGGTCGTTGCAGGCGAGCGTTCAAGGGACTGCTGGCTCGCTTCTATCCGCGCAACGCGCTCGTCCAGGGAGGCGCGTGTGGTCGTCGGTAGGACGATCGCGATTTGCTTATGGAACTGCTCGACTTCCTTGCGCAATCGGGCTGCATCGGCTTCGGCCAACAAGGCACGGGCCTCGGCGGCGGAGGTCCTGGTCTCAAGTCTGGTCAGACGCTCTTCGACGCTTTGCGCTGGCGCGGCGAGCAGTTGAGTGGAGAGAAAAAGCAGGGAAAAACCAACCAAAGGCTGACAGACCACAGAACTCATAGGTAACCCCCTGGCTTTTGTATTCGGGCGCTGCAAAGACCTTCTATCCAGGTCCTTATCCATACCCCTGATGCTCGGCCCCACTTGACACGGATGTGGAGAGGGGGGCGTAATTGTCTTGCAATGTTAACGTTAACTTAAATAAAAACAAGAGATCGTCACATGCAGCTATCAATCAAGCGCGAGTACTGGCTCATCAGTGGTTTGTTGTTCTTTTTCTTTTTTTCGTGGTCGTCCAGCTATTCGCTGTTCTCGATATGGCTGCATCGAGTCATAGGTCTGAATGGAACCGAAACTGGGTTTATCTTTGCCGCCAACGCCATTGCGGCGCTGCTTATCCAACCCTTCTATGGCGCGTTGCAGGATCGGCTTGGCCTGTCCAGGAAACTGCTGGTATGGATTGGCATCCTGCTCTGTGCCTCAGCACCCTTTGTGATCTACCTGTATGCCAACCTGCTGGCCCAGAACCTGGTACTGGGGGCCATGGTCGGCGCGGCTTTCCTAGCGTTCTCCATGCTCGCGGGAGTGGGCGTCATCGAGTCGTATACGGAGCGGCTGTCGCGTCATGCAGGGTTCGAATTCGGTACCGCCCGCATGTGGGGGTCGTTGGGCTGGGCCAGTGCGACGGGGGGCGTCGGCGTGGTCTTCAACATCGATCCGGAGTTGGCGTTCTACATGAGTAGCACCGCTGGGATCGCATTCTTGCTGATCCTGTTTCGCCTGGACCTGAGCAAGTTCGACAAGCCAGGAACGCATGCGGCTGGTGAGGCGGCTATACCGGTGCGGCTGCATGATCTTTGGGCGTTGCTGGCACTGCCGCGCTTTTGGGCATTCAGCCTGTACCTGACCGGAGTGTGCGGCATCTACATAATCTACGAACAGCAATTCCCGGTGTATTTCTCCTCGTTTTTCCCTACTCCGGAGGAGGGCACCCGAACCTATGGCTACCTGAACTCATCCCAGGTTCTGATCGAAGCCGTCTTGATGCTGGTCGCGCCCCGGATGGTCGGGCGTACGGGCGCCAAGTATGGATTGATCCTCGCGGGCAGCATCATGTTCGTGCGCATCTTGGGCTCGGGATTGGCAACGGATGCCTGGACCATCGCCGCCTGCAAGATGTTGCACGCCCTTGAACTTCCGATCCTGCTGGTCTCGGTATTCAAATATATTTCCTTCAATTTCGATTCGCGGTTGTCGGCCTCGATCTATCTGGTGGGGTTCCAGTTTGCCCAGCAACTGACCGCGATGCTGCTGTCGCCACTGGTGGGATACGGCTACGACCATGTCGGCTTCTCCAGCGTTTACGTGCTGATGGCCGGATTGGTAGGCAGTTGTCTGTTGCTGTCATGGCCGTTGTTACGCGCGGACCCGTCTCGTACATCCTCCCAGGCCACAGCGGCCGATTCGATTGAACGGCTAACCCTGGCTCAAGAGGCTCCCGTCATGAACCTTGATAAGGATTGATCCATGCATGCTGCACGGCTGGACGAAGCGCATCGCGCGATCGCCAAGAAACTGCCCAAACGGGGCAACGACTATCGCCTCGGTTATCACCTTTCACCGCCGGTGGGATGGATGAACGACCCCAACGGCCTGGTCTTTTTTCAAGACCACTATCACGTGTTCTACCAGCATCATCCTTACTCGGCGCAGTGGGGGCTGATGTACTGGGGGCATGCCAGGAGCCGCGACTTGGTCCACTGGGAGCATCTGCCCATCGCGCTGGCGCCCGGCGACGCTTATGACCGCGACGGTTGTTTTTCAGGATCGGCAGTGGTCGTGGACGACAGGCTGTGCCTGATCTACACCGGGCATCGGTGGCTGGGAGAGGCGGGCGATGACAGGCTGATCCGCCAGGTCCAATGCCTGGCCAGCAGCACCGACGGCCTGAACTTCACCAAGCAGGGGCCGGTGATCGATACCACGCCGCATCCGGACATCATGCATTTTCGCGATCCGAAAGTCTGGATGTGTGAAGACCACTGGCGGATGGCGCTGGGCGCACGTCAGGGAGATGACCCGCAGCTTTTGCTCTATCGCTCCGAGGATCTGCATCAGTGGCAATACCTCGGCTGTGCCCTGCAAGGTCGGCGCGAGCCGGATGGCTATATGTGGGAGTGCCCGGACGTTTTCGAACTGGAGGGGCGCGACGTTTTCCTGTATTCGCCGCAAGGTCTGCTACCCAGTGGTTACGCTAACTGGAACAAATTCCAGAATAGCTATCGCCTGGGACACCTGGACAGTCGCGGCGTCTTCACTGACAGCGGCCCGCTTCACGAACTTGACCAGGGTCACGACTTCTATGCCGCGCAGACCCTGCTGGCGCCAGACGGGCGCCGCCTGCTCTGGGCCTGGATGGACATGTGGGACAGCCCCATGCCGAGCCAGGCGCATCACTGGTGTGGCGCGCTGTCCTTGCCTCGGGAACTGAGCCGCGACGGCGACCGGCTGCGCATGCGACCGGCCCGGGAGTTGACCGCGCTGCGACAGTCGCGACACGTCCAGCAGGTCGGTGCGATCGACTCCCGCACCCAGACGCTTGAAGTCGGCGGCGCGCTGCTGGAGCTTGAGCTCGAACTGGAGCTTGGCGCCAGCAGTGCCGAGCGCTTTGGCCTGGCGCTGCGCTGCAGTGATGACGGGCAGGAGCGGACCTTGCTGTATTTCGACGCCATGGCCCGGCGCCTGGTGCTGGATCGTCAATACTCGGGGGCTGGCGTCAGTGGGGTGCGCAGCGTACCGGTGGCCTTGGAGCAGCGGCGGATCGCCCTGCGAATCTACCTGGATCGTTCCTCCATCGAGGTGTTTGTCGACGACGGCGCCTACAGCCTGAGCAGCCGCATCTATCCGCGGCCCGACAGCCTGGGTATCGAGGCTTTCGCGGTCAACGGAACAGGGGCGTTCGGGGATATCCTGGCCTGGAAACTGGCCGATCTTGGGCTTTAAGTCAGCCTGAGGTGGCCGGGCCTCGTATTGTCATGCTTTTGCCTGGCATGACATGATGCCCGGCCAGTCAATCAAGGCACCCCGAATGGCTTCAGTTAAAGATGTCGCACGGCTGGCGGGGGTTTCCTTCATGACCGTATCCAGGGCGCTCAACACCCCGGAAAAGGTCAATCAGGAAACCCTGGCGAAAGTTCGTCAAGCAGTCGAGACCCTGGGTTACGTGCCGAGCCTTTCGGCTCGCAAGATCCGTGGCGGTCATTCCAGTGGTAAAACCATCGGCGTTTTCGCACTCGACACCGCGACCACTCCCTTCGCGGTGGAAATGCTGCTCTCGCTGGAGCGCACGGCCCGGGAAAACGGCTGGAACCTGTTCATCCTCAACCTGTTCGAGACGCCGCCGAGCCAGCAGACCATCGACCTGATGCTCTCCCATCAGCCTGACGGCATTATCTTCAGCGCCATGCAGTTGCGCACTGTGGAAATTCCCCAGGCGCTGCTCGGCCTGCCGCTGGTCCTGAGCAACTGCGTGAGTGCGCAACCGGGTGTGGCCTGTTACGTGCCCGATGACGAAGAGGGACAGTATCAGGCCGTGCGCCAGGCGCTCCAGCGCGGTTACCGCAAGCCGCTGTGCATCAACCTGCCGCAAAGCAGTCTCGCCTGGGAGCTGCGCCAGCAGGGACTGGTTCGCGCCTTCGCAGAGTCCGATGTGCTGCTGGGCAGCGTTCCCCAATACAACCTGTCGACTGACGACGCCTATGAAGAAACGGTTGTAGCGCTGGAGCATCAACTGCAGGGGGCGGATGGAAAGCCTCCCTTCGATTTGCTTATTTGCGGCAACGACCGCATTGCCCTGGTCGCCTATCAATACCTGCTCAGTCGTGGCCTGCGCATTCCCGCCGAGGTGTCGGTACTTGGCTACGACAATATGGTCGGCGTTGCCGAGTTGTTCTATCCACCGCTGAGCACGGTGCAACTCCCGTATTACGAAATGGGCCGCCGTGCCGCTCAGCATTTGATAGAAGGCCTGGGCGAGCCGTTCATTCACCGGGTTTCATGCCCCATCGTGGGTCGTGAATCCTGGTAATGACCGCGGCACATATTCTCCCGGTCCAGGCCAAAGAGCACTGGGTCATAATCGTCCGGGCAACCCACTTGCTGACACCTTCGCTTGAGGCGATGATCTGACCCCGACGATCAGGTTGTCCCCCATGGCGAGGGTTATGATCTTTTTCAGTTCCGCCAGTTCGCGGATATGCCTGAAGGCAATGCGCAGGGCCTGGATCCAGATGCCCTGATGCTATTCGAGTACTTCCAGGGTGATGCGGCTCAGGCGTTACGATCCACAGCACCATCCCCCAGGTCCAGACTTTCAGCAGCGTGCCACCATCGGCCAGAGCCAGCCCGGTCTAGATCGGCGATCTGTGAGTAGGGCAGGGTCTTGGTGTAGCTGTAATGCTGGAAGATGCGGGCCATGATGCCCTGGGTGTCAGCACCCAGCAGAGCACCACCGCCAGCGCGCAGAGCAGTGCACGGTAGACCTGGCTGATGTGACTTGCTGTACGGCCGAGGGAAGTAACAGATCGGGTCACTATCTGCCCGACTTCGAAAACTTCTACCTCCTCAGTTGCTGTATAGGCAGACCGTCTATCAGTCTGGAAAATGGCTTGTGCTGGACTGTGTGCACACTGATGGTAAAGGGCATGATTAGGGGCTAGATATCATCAATCTGGCATGCAGCAAGGCCAGCAATGGGATTGACGTGCACCTACCGAGTCCTGCCCTCATTCCACTCCTGCCGGGGCGTAGCGGAATTCATTTTTCGAAGGTGCTCTCCCCATTTCCACGGATGGTTTAAAAAGAGCTGAAAACTTCAAATCTTGCTGGGCGACTCTACGACGCATTCGTGGGTTATGAAACCGCTCTGGACTTGCCCCTACCAAACCGGACACCAACTCCCCGTTAAATTGATGCTGCCGCCAAGCGCCTGAACTCTCTCGGTGAGCGATAGTTCAAAGCACTGTGCGGATGCAGTTCGTTGTAATGCTCGAAGGCAATGGCCAGGTTGCGCAGTGCCGTTAGCCGACGACACCACGGCGCAATCGCGCCAGTTGAACCGTCGGGTCGAGGTAATCATTTCCAACGGTGCGGCGGCGGTCGATAGCCGCGGCTGACGGCACGAGGCTGTGAAGCTTTCATTTAAAAGACAAGAGACAAAACCAGGCATGAAAACGCTTACAAAAATCTCCGTCGCACTGCTGCTCGCCCCTGTGGCTTACAGCTCATTGGCCCTGGCCGCTCCGGCCGAAGAGGAGGGCTACTACGGGGTCGCCCGGGTGATCAGCGCCGAGCGCAAGGCCCGCAATATGGATTCCAGCGCACGTCCCGGTATCGGTTCGTTTGTGTCCGGCGACGACAGCCAGAAGGACATGACGGGCTCGATCGGGGTCGGTTACCGATTCGGCAATGGCTGGCGCGTGGAGGGCGAGTTGTCCCTGCCGCAAAAGGACAAGTTCACCAGCGGCTCGACCACTTTCCCCACCAGCCTCAACGAGCACCACATCGAGTCCAGGCGCGTGATGCTCAACGCCTACCGGGATTTTCGCGTGACCGAAAAGCTGTCGGTCTACGGTTCCGCCGGGCTGGGCCTGGCCCAGCTCGAGTCGAAGGGCTGGCAGGGTAACGAGTCGCGCCAGTACGGCTCCGCGACCCAGACCAACCTGGCCTGGTCCCTCGGCGCCGGCGTTGCCTACGACGTGACCGATCGCCTGGCCCTGGACCTCGGCTATCGCTACATCGACATGGGCGATACCGAAAGTGGCTGGAACAACTTCGCCAATGCCCGCGGCCTGCAGGACGAGAAGATGAAGGCCAACCTGGTCTCCAGCGAGGTCGTGCTGGGTATGCGCTGGGCGTTCTAGGTCGACAGGGGGG
>NZ_JAQZAB010000135.1:0-17814 GCF_028640915.1 Pseudomonas sp. B3G-3
TCCCTGTAGCCGCTGCCGAGCCCGCGAGGCTGCGATAGACCCGCAGGGTCTCCAGCGCCCGCAAGCTCCCCGCGAGCGTGCCGCTCGATCGCAGCCTGCGGCAGCGGCTACACAAACATCGGGCCCGGCCGGAATATCGAGGGCGTCACCGTTCCCTGTAGCCGCTGCCGAGCCCCGCGAGGCTGCGATAGACCCGCAGGGTCTCGGCGCCCGCAAGATCCCTGCGAGCGTGCCGCTCGATCGCAGCCTGCGGCAGCGGCTACACAAACATCGGGCCCGGCCGGAATCCTGCGGCAGCGGCTACAGGTCACGCGGTAAGCGCCTAGCGAATCGGCAAGGCAATCGGCCGAATCGGTGCGGCATCGGCACCACGGAACTTCAACGACGCACCGATAAAGGCGAATTGGTACACCCGGTCCCGCGACAGGCCTTCGAGGTTGACCAGCTCCAGGATCGGCGCGCCCTGCATCGCTAGCAGGTAGGTGTGCAACGGCAGGTAGTTGCCTTCCACCTCCGACGGGAAGGTCTCGAAACTCAGGTTATCGGCGCCCACCACCATGGCGCCGCCCTCTTCCACCAGGAACTTCGCCGCGTCCAGGCTCATGCCCGGCGGGTTGGCCATATAGGCCTGGGCCTTTTCATAGTCACGCATGCGCCCGGTGCGGATCAGCACCACGTCGCCCTTTTCCAGGCTGACCTTCTGCGCCTTCAGCGCCTGTTGCAGGTCGGCGCGGGTCACCCGGTAATTGTCCGCCAGCATGTCCACGCCCTTGGCCGCGGCGACGTCGATCAGCACCCCACGGGCGACGATCGGCGGCAGTTTTTCCGCACCGGTAACGTTCCAGCCACGGTCGCCCAGGTGCTGGTCGGCGCGAAAGCCGTTCCAGATCTTGCCGTCCAGGCCGAAGTGGTTGAGCGCATCGATATGGGTGCCCATATGGGCGTACATCGACACCGCCGAGCCGGTATAGCTGACATGCCGGTTCATCGGCTCGCCGACCTGCATCGGGTCGGCGATCACGTTGCCGTGCGGGGTGTGGGTCATCCACATCTGGTAAGGCGGATCGCCCGCCGCCTGCCAGCTGGGCATGCCGACGTAATATTCGACCGCCAGGTCGTAGGCCTGGCTGCCGCTGACCCGGGCCATGATCGCCGCCCGCGACTGCTCGGTGATCAGGTTCAGGCGACCGATCTCATCCTTCGGCCCCCAGGGGCTGACGCCGACCTCGGCCTGGGGCGCGGCGCTGCACTGTGCACTGAACAGGGCACTGAACAATGACAAGGCGGCCAGGCCGGGGATGACACGCAACAAACGGGAAACAGTCATGACGACACTCCTGTGAAATGAAGTGTCCATGGTATGGATTAACAATTGGGCGATAATCAGCCGTTTCGTTAAGACATATTCAACCCAGGAGAAACAATATGGATGTGCTGGCAGCCATGCGCACCTTTCGCCGAGTGGTGGAGCGCGCCAGCTTCAGCCTGGCGGCCAACGACCTGGGGCAATCCACCGCCGCCGTCAGCAAGCAGGTGCGCCAGCTGGAAGAACACCTGGGCAGCCTGTTGCTGTTGCGCACCACCCGCCGCATGAGCCTGTCGGACGCCGGCCAGGCCTACTTCAGCGAGTGCTGCCACCTGCTCGACGAACTGGCGGCCCTGGAATGCGCGACCCGCGCCGGCACCCGCGAGCCCGGCGGCCGCCTGCGGGTCAACGCGCCGCTGTCGTTCGGCCTCAAGGTGCTGTCGCCGATCCTCGCCGACTTCATGCGGCGCTATCCGCAATTTCGCATCGACCTGACCCTCGACGACCGCCTGCTGGATGTGGTGAGCGAAGGTTTCGACGTGTCGCTGCGGATTCGCCGGCAGTTGACCGACTCGTCACTGATCGCCCGGCGCCTGGGGGAAATCGAGCAGGTGATCTGCGCCGCCCCGGCCTACCTGCAGGCCAATGGCAGCCCGCAGACCGTCGATGAACTACGCGACCACAGCTGCCTGGCCTATCGCCTGGCCGAGCACCCCGGCCACTGGCAGCTGGAAGGCCCGCAAGGCAGCAGTCGCCTGGAACTGCCGGTGCGTTTTGCCGTGGACAACAGCCTGATGCTCAGCGACATGCTCCAGGCCGGGCTGGGCATTGGCGCCCTACCCTCGTTCATCGCCCAGCCGCTGCTCGACAGCGGCCAGTTGCAGCGAGTCCTGCCCAGTCATTCCATGCCGCGCCGGACCATCTACGCGGTGTACGCCAGCAACCGCCATGTGTCGCAGAAGATCCGCTTCTTCGTCGACTTCCTGGCCCAGGCCCTCGGCCCACTCCAGGAGGCCGATCAGGCCGCGCCCGAGCCGGCGGACTGAACCTGGGCCGCCAGCCAATCGATCAGCCAGGACGCCGCCGGCCCCGGTGGCGTGTCGAGGCGGTAGATGGCGTCGAAGCCGTAAGGCAGGCCCTGGTTCCCCGGCAGATTGAGTTGCACCAGGCGCCCGCTGGCCAGGTCTTCCTCGACCATTGGCGCCGGCATGTTGCCCCAGCCGATGCCTTCGCGCAGCAGCATGTGCTTGGAGCCCAGGTCCGCCAGGCGCCAACTGCGGGTGCCGACCACGCCGAAGTCCTGGTTGCGCGTCAGCTCGGAACGGTCCGACAGCACCAGCTGCACATGCTCGCGGCCGGCCCCCGGCAGGTTGACCGATGCTTGCGCCAACGGATGCTCCGGGGCGGCCACCGGAATCAGCTGGACAAACCCCACCTGCACCCGTTCAAGACCGGGAATATCGCGGTGCACCATGCCGCAGACGCCCACCGCGGCGCGCCCCGCCAGCACCATCTCGGCCACCGCGCCCAGGGCCTCCATATGCAGGTGCAACTGCACCGTGGGGAATTCGCGGCGGAAGTTTTTCAGCGCATCGACGATGCGCGCCGCCGGGAACATCACGTCGATCACCAGGTGAATCTCTGCTTCCAGCCCCTGCAACAGCCCCTTGACCTTGGCCCGCAGGCCGTCGATGCCGTTGTAGATGCTCCGCGCCTCGGCCAGCACCGTGCGCCCGGCCTCGGTGAGCTGGGGTTTGCGGGTGGTCTTGCGGTCGAACAGCGTGACCCCCAGTTGCAGCTCCAGGTTGGCCATGGAATAGCTGATCACCGAGGTGGCGCGATGCAGCTTGCGCGCCGCGCCGGCAAAGCTGCCGACTTCGACGATGGTCAGGAAGATGCGCAATTGATCGAGGGTGGGCGTGCCGGGGTTGCTGGACATGGTGCTGCTCTCGTAAAGGCTGTGTTCTAAAAAATCGAACCTGATACTCGAAATTATTCGGCTATTGCGTTCATAAAGCCAGTGGCAAACTTCTCTCCATCGCGGCACACCAAGGTGGTGAGGCCGAACCCACTGAGAGAATCCAACATGTCCACACTGACCAACAGCCTGTCCGCCACCTCGAACACTAACGCCAGCATCAGCCTGATCGGGCGCGTCCTGCTCAGCGCCATCTTCATCCTGTCCGGCTTCTCGAAAATCGCCGCGCCGGCCGCCATGGTCGGTTACATCCAATCGGTCGGCCTGCCCTTCCCGCAACTGGCCCTGGGCATCGCCATCGCCGTGGAGCTGGGTGGCGGCCTGTTGCTGATCGCCGGCTACCGCACCCGCCTGGTGGCCCTGGGCCTGGCCGTGTTCAGCGTGGCCACCGCCCTGGCCTTCCACAACAACCTGGGCGACCAGAACCAGTTCATCCACTTCTTCAAGAACATCGCCATGGCCGGCGGCCTGCTGCAAGTGGTGGCCTTCGGCGCCGGTCGCTTCAGCCTGGATGCCCGTCGCCAGGGTTGATCGGCCTGCCCCACGACCACGCGGCGCCCAAGGGTGCCGCGTGGTCGTTTTGGTTGCTGTCCACCTGTAGGAGCGAGCTTGCTCGCGATAAAAATCCCGCATACGCCGCCGTGTCTTTCAGCCTGGCGGCTGATCGCGAGCAAGCTCGCTCCTACAGGGGATCAAGGTGTTTCAAGGGGCGGTCGGCACATCCAGCCCGACCTTGACCCGGCTCATGGCCACCAGGGTCTTGAAGCGCTTGACGTTGTTGTTCTCGAAGAACAGCTCGCGGGTCAGTTCGTTGTACTGGGCCATGTTGCGCACGGTGAAGATCAGCACGAAATCGCACTCCCCCGCCACGTAGTAGCACTGCTGCACCTGCGGGCAGGCCTGGAAGCTGCGCTTGAGCGCATCGAGCTGATCGATGCGTTCGCTCTCCACCTCCACCTCGACAATGATGCTCAGCTCATAACCCAGGGCCTCGGGGGCGATGACCGCGCTGTAGCGCTCGATCACCCCTTCATCGCTCAGGCGCTTGAGACGCCGGTTGACCGCCGCGGTGGACAGGTTCACCCGCAACCCCAGCTCGCTTTGCGGGGTGCGCGCATCGCGTTGCAGTTCGGCGAGCAGTTTCAGGTCGTAGGCATCCAGGCTGACGGTCATGCGGGCAATCCATGGGCGGGCTATCGGTGGTGGGCAATCGGTGGCGGACAATCATGAAATGAAATTGTGCAAAGGCTGGCGATTATGCGAAACAAATTCGCCAGCCACGCAATATTATTTCCAGGGCTGCGAGCCGGGGCCAGGCCAGTGGCACGCTGGACTCGACGATGGCGGGCCCGGCCTGGCGCTTCCTGCAACCTTCGAACGATTGCCTGGTCACACTCCCCGACGCGCTCGCCGCCGGCGCCATGTGCCAGCTGGCCACCGGCAGCGCCCGGGACACTCCCCTGCCGGCCGGCGAATCCGGCGCCGCGGGCCTCGCGGGACCGGGCCTGATGTGCAAGGATGGCGCGCGGCGCAAAGTCGCGCACCTCGACGCCCGTTCGCGCGTCCTGCTTATCCACACCGAAGGCGCCATGTCGCCGGCGGTGTATCAACAACTGGTCGGTGAAACGGCAGACTCGGTCCTCCAGCGGCAGCAGCAATGGCGCCAAGCGCCCATTGCCTGACAGGCGCCCGGGGTGACCGCCAAGGATTTTTATGACAGCCCTCAACACCCACACCTCACAGCAACAGATCAGCCCCGGCCGCCTGGAACAGATGGCCACCCGCATCGCCTTTTTCATCGCCGGTTTCGGCATCGCCGCCTGGGCGCCGCTGGTGCCCTACGCCAAGGCCCGGGCCGGGCTCGATGAAGGCACATTGGGCCTGTTGCTGCTGTGCCTGGGGGTCGGTTCGATCCTGGCGATGCCGATCGCCGGGGTGCTTGCCGGGCGCTTCGGTTGCCGGCGGGTGATGGCCGCCGGCAGCCTGCTGATCTGCCTGGCCCTGCCGCTGCTGGCCACGGTGAGCACGGTGCCGCTGCTGATCGCCGGGCTGTTCATGTTCGGCGCCGGGCTGGGCACGGTGGATTCCACGGTGAACCTGCAGGCGGTGATCGTCGAACGGGCCAGCGGCCGGCCGATGATGTCGGGCTTCCATGGTCTGTTCAGCCTCGGCGGCATCGTCGGCGCGGCCGGGGTCAGCGCCATGCTCGGCCTGGGCCTGTCGCCGCTGGGTGCGACCCTGGTGGTGGTGGCCTTGCTGGTCGTCGCCCTGCTCAAGGCGGCACCACACATGTTGCCGTACGGCAGCCAGAGTTCGGGCCCGGCCTTTGCCGTGCCCCACGGTGTGGTGCTGTTCATTGGCTGCCTGTGCTTCGTGGTGTTCCTCGCCGAAGGCGCGGTGCTGGACTGGAGCGCGGTGTTCCTCAGCGCCGAGCGCCAGGTGGATGCCGCCTATGCCGGCCTGGGTTACGCGGCCTTCGCCCTGACCATGACCGTCGGCCGCCTGACTGGCGATGCCATCGTGCACAAGCTGGGGGCCAGGCGAGTGATCGTCATGGGCGGTTCGGTGGCCGCCGCGGGCTTGCTGCTGGCGACCCTGGCACCGGCCTGGGAAGCGGCGCTGGTGGGCTATGCGCTGGTGGGGGTCGGCTGCTCGAACATCGTGCCGGTGCTCTACACCGCGGTGGGCAAACAGACCGTGATGCCCGAAGCCATCGCCGTGCCGGCCATCACCACCCTGGGTTACGCCGGCATCCTCGCCGGCCCGGCGCTGATCGGCTTTATCGCCCACGGCAGCAGCCTGAGCATCGCCTTCGGCTTGATCGCGGTGATGCTGATCGGTGTGGCGGCCAGCGGGAAAGTGTTGAAGGTTTGAACCCTTTCGCGGGCAAGCCTCGCTCCTACAGACACACGTCNGGCTTGCCCGCGATACGCTCGTCCAGCCAACGACCCTGTTGTGTTTTCGAGATCGCAGGAAGGCCCTGCGGGCCTTTGCGCAGCCTGCGGCAGCGGCTACAGGGATTTGCGCCGGGCATAAAGAATCGCGGGCAAACCTCGCTTCTGCAGGAGTGGCCGGTCGACGCTCGATTGCCCGCGATACGCCCGTCCAGCCAACGCTGCACGCCCAGGCACCCTGTTGTGTTTTCAAGATCGCTGGAAGGCCCTGCGGGCCTTTGCGCAGCCTGCGGCAGCGGCTACAGGGATTTGCGCCAGGCATAAAAAATCGCGGGCAAACCTCGCTTCTGTAGGAGCGAGGCTTGCCCGCGATGGGCGTGACGCGGTCTATCAGAAGCCGACGCTGGCCTGGACGAAGAAGGTCCGTGGCGCGCCGACGTAGATGCCGGAGTTGTTGTCGCTGGAGCGGGTGAAGTACTGCTTGTCGAAGAGGTTCTTCACCCCGGCGCCGAGCTTGAGGTTCGATAGCTGCGAACCGAAGTCATAGCCGCCACGCACGTTCCAGGTCACGTAGCCTGGCATGTCGCCGTACTGGCCGTCGGCGCTGCCTTCGGTGATGTAGTTGTCGTTGAAGCTGCCGTCGGCGTTGACCATGTTGCCCGGCGAGCGCTGCTTGGACTGGGCGAAGGCATCGATGTTGTAGGTCCAGCGGTTGATGTCGTAACGCAAGCCGAGCGTCGCCACCTGGCGCGAGTAGAACGGCAGGTCACGCCCCATGAACGCCGAACTGCCGCCTTCATAGGTCGCGCGGGTGTAGGTGAAACCGGCGTTGGCGGTCAGGCCGTCGAGGCGTGGGTCCAGCGCGGCCAGGTCGTAGTGCACCGACGCCTCGATCCCCTGGTGCTTGGTCGCACCGAGGTTGGTCCAGCCGACATCGTTGCTGATGTATTGCAGCTCGTCCGAGAAGTCGATGTAGAACGCCGTCAACTCACCACCCCACACTTCATCGTTGTAGCGCGTACCGATCTCGTAGGTCTTGGCCTTCTCCGGGTTCAGGCCGTTGGCGGTCTGGTCGCCCACCCCGCCCTGGCCCAGCTGGAAGTACTGCAGGCTGCCGAACGAGGTCTCGTAGTTGGCGAACAGCTTCCACGCATCGGAGAGGTGGTACATCACACTCAGTGCCGGCAGCGGCTCGTTGCTGTTGATCTCGCGGCGCTTCTCCTGCACCGGCACGCCATTGGTGCCGGCTACCGGCCGATCGTGCCATTCGGTGCGGATGTTCTCGAAGCGGATACCCGGGGTGATGGTCCAGTTGCCGACGTCGATCTTGTCGTCGATGTAGAAGGCCGTGGCCTCGGTGCCGCCGGTGCGGTCCTGGTACACATGGCCGTCGGAGCCCGGGCGCACCACCGGCTGGTTGTTGACCAGGGCCAGGCGGCTGGCCTGTTCGTGCATGCCTTCTTTCAGGTAGCGCATGCCGACGCTGGCTTCCTGGGTGGTCGGGCCGAGGTCGAACACATGGGACACCCGCGGCTCGATGCCGAAGGTGTAGTAGGTGCGCGGATAGGACACCAGAGTCTTCTGGTCGCGGGCGGCGATGGTGCTGCCACGGAAGCTGTCGGAGTAGTAGGTCAGCACTTCGAACTGGGTGCGGTCGTCGATCTGGCGCAGGTACTTGAACGACACATCCTTGCGCCGGCCGCTGAAGTTGTCCCAGTCGCGGTCCGACTGGTAGGGGTCGGCGTCGTACTGCTTCTGGGTCAGGCCGCCGGGCATGTCGGCCTTGGCGTCGTAGTAGTGGAAGTTGAGGCTGAAATCGTCCTGGTCGGTGGGCGCCCAATGGGTCTTGAGGATCACGTCGTCGATGTCGTTGCCGTTGTTGCTGGCGCGATAGCCGTTGCCGTTGACCCCGGAGTACAGCAGCGCGGCGCCGATGCCGTTGTCCGCGGTGCCGCCGAGGAACGCCGTGTCGATATGCTTCCAGCCACCGCGCTGGGAGGTTTCCAGGGTGCTGCCGATTTCCCCGGTGGCCTTTTCCGGAATCGCCCGGGTCACGAAGTTGATCACCCCGCCGACGTTCTGCGGCCCATAGCGCACGGAACCGGCGCCGCGCACCACGTCGATGCTGTCGAGGTTGCCCGAGGAGATCGGCGCCATCGACAACTGTGGCTGGCCATAAGGCGCAAAGGCCGCCGGCACGCCGTCGATCAGCACCGTGGAGCGTGGCGACAGGCGCGACGTCAGGCCGCGCACGCCAACGTTGAGGGAAATATCGCTACCGCCGGTGCCGTTGGCGTCCTGCACCTGCACGCCCGGGACCCGACGCAGCACGTCGCCGACGTTCATCGCGCCCTGCTCGAGCATGGCTTCACGGCGGATCACCGTGCGCGCGCCCGGGTGGTTCTGCACCACTGCTTCGTTGGCGTCGCCCAGCCAGTCACCCACCACGCTGATGCTGGTGGCACCCAGTTCCAAAGGGCCGTCACCCGCCGCCGACGGCGCCGGGCTGAGGGTCACCGAGCCGCCGTCGATCTGGTATTGCAGGCCGCTGCCTTGCAGCAACTGGCGCAGCGCCTGCTCCGGCGACAGGTTGCCGTCCACCGCCGGGGCCTGCTTGCCGGCCACCAACTCAGGGCTGAAAAACACCTGCAGCGAGGTTTGCAGCCCCAGCTGGCTCAGGGCCTGGCCCAACGGCTGGGCCTGGATATGGATGGCGCTCGGCGCCTGCTCGGCATGGGCCTGGGGCAGCGCGGCACTGACCGCCAGGGCCAGGGCCAGCGGCAGCCAGCGGGTAGAGGGCGAGCAAGGATTGTTGTTATTCAGGTCGAGGCGTTTCAAGTTCGAGCAGTCCTGTTGATCGCAAGAAGATGCGTCTGTTAATGCAAACCAGTTGCAGTTGGACAAGAAGACGAAGAACTCGAAAAAAACCTGAATCTATCGCGCAATTATTTCCTGGCTACCGTCGGCATGGGTCTTCACCGCCACCGGCAGGATGCTCGGCAAGGCCTTGAGCAGCGCATCGGTGTCGTCGGCCTTGAACACGCTGGTCAGGCGCAGCCTGCCCACCGCCTCGCTGCCGACCCGCAGCGGCTGCTCACGATAACGCGACACCTCGGCGGCCACTTCGCTGAGGCTGGCGTTGTTGAACACCAGCTTGCCACTGCGCCAGGCGGTCAGCGCCTGGGGATCGACCGCATAGGCCGCGGCCACTTTGCCCTGGGCATCGACCGCGGTGCCCAGGCCCGCGGTCAGGTTGACGAAGTCGCTGTCCGCGGCATCCCGCCCCTGCACTTTCACTGTGCCCTGCTCCACCGCCACCCGGGTCTGGCTGGCGTCGCGGCGCACATCGAAACGGGTGCCGGTGACCGTGACCTTGCCGGCCCCGGCCGCCACCACAAAGGGCCGGCTGCTGTCGTGCTCGACACTGAACATCGCCTCGCCTTCGCTCAACTCGACGCTGCGCTGGCCTTGTTCATAACGCACCAGCAAGCGACTGCGGCTGTTCAGGTCCACCTGGGAACCGTCGGGCAAGGCCACATGGCGGCGCTCGCCCAGGGCCGTGGCGAACTCGGCGCTGTACCCGGCTGGCCGGTTCAGGCCGCTGAACAGCCCCAGCCCGACGGCCACCGCCAGCACACTGGCCGCCACCGCGTAACGCAGCAGCGGCCGGCGCTTGATGGTCGGGTTCGGGGTTTCGCATAGCGCCTGCAAACGCGCCTTGGGCACCAGGTCGGTGGCCGCCCACAAGGTGTGCAGCAGCTGGAATTCATCTTGATGCGCGTCGTGCTCCGCCAGCCAGGCGTCGAAACGCTGCCGCTCCTCGGCACTGATCGCCGGTTCTTGCAGGCGCACAAACCACAGCGCCGCCTCATCGCGAACCGTCGCCTGCCCGCACGCGCACTCCCGAGTCTGCGTCATGGAACATCCTGTTGGGCTGGGGGTGAAAAAGGCATGGCACTCATCACTGCGGCCCGTCCACGCGCTCGCGCAGGTGCCGCAGGGTGCGGATCATATACTTTTCCACCATGTTTTTTGACAGCCCCAGGCGCTGGGCAATCTCGGCCTGGGTCAGCCCTTCGATCTTCTGCCAGACGAACACCTTGCGGCAGTTCAACGGCAACTCGCCAAGGGCCCGTTCGATGGAGTCAGCCAGCTGGATCGCATGCATGAAATGCTCCGGGTCGCCGCTGGGCGACGCGCCTTGATACCCCGCCTCCAACTCCATGGCGCCGCGCCGATCCTCGCGACGATAAGCATCCACCGCAATATTGCGCGCCGTCTGATGCAGATACGCCCGCGGCTGCTGCACCGCCGCCGCATCCGACTCCAGCACCCGGACAAAGGTGTCATGGGCCAGGTCCTCCGCCTGCGAACGGCTCTTCAACCGACGCGTCCAGGTACCGATCAACTCTTCGTAGTGCTCGAAAAAGCCTGGTCGGCGAGGCGGCTTGGGGGTCATTGCAGTGTGCTGAGGGGTGGGGAGGCGTGAATAGTAATGCTTCTTATTAAAGGCGGCAATTGGTTCGAACGAGCGATTCTTGTGTCGTATAGCTACAAAGCCAGGAACGATTCAATGTTGCCGTAAACCTTATCAGGGCAATTTACAACTAATCCGCCCCCATTCCGCTAGTTATATACCTCCATTCGTTCACAGGCCCGCAGTCAGGCCAAACAACTTGACTCTTATCAATCCCACTCCAGTAGTTGCAATATTATCACTAGCCGCACAACAGTTACTCTCACTGATTAAAAAATTGCCACACTTAAAAAAGAAAGAAAACAATTATATATACGAATAGTGCAAAAGCCGCAAGACTGCCTCTAAGAACTGGATCTGCATCAGGGCCCATTCCTCCTGGGCCTATAGTCACCCGCCCACCTCGCAAGTAATTATAAACGGCCTGACCAAACCACAACTGTGCCAATACCATTGAGAAGAATCGATGCCAACTACCATCGAATCTTATAACCCCTCCAACAACGGCAACAACCAGCAAGACAAAACCGATAACATGACTATATGGCTTCAATATTTTCAACATTCACTTCCCCTTAAAAATCTCTGCCGCTTTCTCAGTGATAGAGTCCCAGACCCCTACCGCACCCAACCCATTCGAAAGTTGACTTGCAACTGTTTCTGAAATACCGCTTGCAACCGCAAACTTCTCAAAAGAAGCGCTTATGGCACTACTTCCCAAACTGGACGGCACATCATCTTTCAAATAAGCAGATAAGATGGATGCTGCAGTCGAGCCATTGGATAAAAGAGCAGCAGCAGTGCCATTTGCCGGTATGGCGGCCACCCCCATGAACCAACCCACATCATTAATTGCTTTAGCGTCTGCGGCTTTAAGCCACTTCAGAGTTCCCGCATCGGTAAAATCAATATTTGCACCACTTGCTAAACACTCAGAGTTTCCGCATGGAAGATACCTAGGTATATAAGCAACTCCATCTATCGCAACCGGGACCCGGTACCCCCCCTTATCATCCATTGGGTAACCAGTTAAGCGGTCTCTTAGGCCAGGACCACTTGGTGCTTGGGTCCAGCCAGGCTGATCATTGATAGATCCAAAACCGATTTGAGCCGTAAGCGTCCAAGAGTACGCACTAGTATTATCTTTAATAAAAGCAATTATATCTTTATCCGCAGGTGCAAAATTTTGCACATATTGGCCATTCCCTAAGGAGATCCAATTCCCTCCCGTATCGTACCTTCCAATCCCACTAGCCACGATATCAGTCCCTGCAACAATATCTGTACCATTAACAGAGGACAATCTGAGTTGGGCCTCGATTTGTTCAACCGTATATTTATTTCCACTCGCTGCCGCTAGACGCTTAGCTAGCTCTTTATCATCAGGATGCAACTGACGATTGTACTGGCTCGCATTTTTCGCAATCCAAGCCCCTTTCTCTATCTGGGCTGCATCAGCATCTTTCTGTCCCGCAGCCGCCAGTACCCCAACGATCTGCGAACTCATTGTCAGCAGATTGCCATTCCCCTTAACCAGCTTGTCTAACTGCACCACTAATGCTTCGTTGGCGCCAGCAGCCAAAGCCCCAGTTTTGAAATTACCTCCGGTCGCCTCAGCGAGCAATCCACCCACCATCGCATGGATAGCGATCTTGGGCAGGGAACCGTCAGCGACAATCCCTTTAGTGTAATCACCCACCGCATTGAAACTCGCAGCAGCCAAAGTGTTAAACAAGACATTCTTCAAGGCGTCACTGGCGCTGCCGCCTTGACCCAATGCCTTGTTCAGCAGCATCGAAGTGCCGCTCTGCAGGCTCTGGCTGGCCGCGAACTGTCCGACACCTTTCCATGTACTCAGAGATGGAGGTGTGATTTTGCCAGTGGCTATATTGGTCTCGGTTCCCGTCCACTCACCAAAATAAGCGGCTGTCAAACCAGCCGTGACGCCTGAAATCACATACCCCTTCATCGCATCGGAAGAGGTCGTGTCCTTAAACACAGCACCAAGGTTCCCGCGATTATTGATGGCGCTGACCGTTGCGTTTGTCGATGCGTTTGCCGCGACAGCACCTGCCACCGCTCCCACAGTCCCCCCGCCCGCCATGGCGGCAGCAGCAGGCCCGACAACCGCCGCCATCACAATCGCAATGATGATCTGCGAAGCAGGCCCCAGGCCGGAGTTGCTGTATTTGAAGGATTCGTGAATCTCCTTCACTTGCCGCCAATCCACATCGCCGCGGGCTTCAGCCTGTTTGAGCCAAGCCAGTTGTGGGTCGGCTTTCACCATCGCATCGATGCTCTGGCTGACGGTTTGCTGGTCCACCTGTTTGACGTCAATCTTCAGGCCGTCAACGGCTTTGATCACGACGTCGCCGGCAGCCAGTATCTGCGTCTGACGCAGGGTTTCACCGGTATTGCCCTTGCCTTTGGAAGACACCCAGGCCGCGTTGTTGTTGGTCTTCTCGTGACTCTCCTGATACAGGTCCTTCACCCCTTCAAAGGTGATCTCCCCACCGCTTTGCAGCGTCAGGTCATTACCGCTCTCCAGTTTCGCCGCCTGATACTTCTGGTCCCCGCCACTGACCAGGGTCAGATCACCCCCGTCTTGATTTCGCTGCCGATGTTTTTCACATCGGTCACTTCGTCACGCTGGGTTTTCTTCGACCCAAAGGAGCCCTTTTTCTTCTTGTCGTACCGCGAGTAATCGCTGTCTTGCGCCGCCAGCAGTTCGAGCTTGTCGCCAGCCACCAGGTAGGCTTCATCGCCGGCGGTGATGCGGCTGGAGATCAGCGCCATGTCCTTGCCGGCGCTGAGGTCCACATTGCCGCCGGCGCCGAGGGTCGTGGCGACCTGGCTGACGCGGTCTTCCTGGCGGGTGACTTTCTTGGTTTTTTCGTAGGAGTGCTGCTCGTCCGCCGCCGAGGACAGCGTCAGGTTCTCGGTGGCGGCCATGGCGATGTCGCGTTTGGCCTCGATCTCGCTGGCGATGGCGTTGATATCGCGGCCGGCCTTCACGGTCAGGTCGCGGCCGGCGCTGACCTCGGAGCCGACCTGGGTGATCGCGCTGCTGTAGTGGTTTTTGCCCAGCACCAGGCTCTTGCTGAGCTCGGTGGAGACGATATTGACGTCGCGTCCCGCCCCCAGGTCCGTGTCCCGCCCGCTTTGCAGCACGCCGCCGGAGTTAGTGATGTCACGACCGGCCGACAGGCTCAGGTCGTTGGCGGCTTCGATGCGCGCGGCGCTGTTGGCGTAGTCCTGGTGCGAGTAGCCCCGTACCACGCTGTCCACCGCGGTGACGCTGCGCTCGTTGAGCACATCGCCGCCGATCGCGGTCATGCTCACATCACGCCCGGCGATGATGCCGCCCGCCTTGTTGGTGATGGTGTTGCCTGCCAGCAGGTTCAGACCTTAGGAGGCGAGCCTTGCGTCTACAAGATTTGTACAAAACCCTGACTTGCTCGCTTCAGAGGTCGCGCTTATAGTCCGCCGGGTCGCCCAGATGGCGACCGGGTTTGGCGACTCGAAAACGAGTGCAGAAGCGTTTGCTTGGTTGCAGGCCTTTTTGCACCCGCAAAGCCGCTCTAATATGGCGGCTGTGCGCGGGAGACCTTCGGGTCTGCCGGTTACTCGTTTCCGGTTCGCCAACCTGCGTACAGCTGCCACCCACTCGTTTGGCGACGATTGAACGGTAGCTTCTTGAACAATCAAACGAGGCTTAACCAATGAATCGTTACATGCCCATTACGGGTCACGACTGCAACATCCCTTCTTTGTTTATAGATACCCAAGCGCCTGTCGACGTGCTTCACGACGCAGCGGCTTATCGCATACGTGCGGTGACCCAGCTGTTGGAAAACTTTATAGAACCTGAAAACAATGGAAGTAATGCGGTAGTTCTTCAGGAGCTGACGTTGATCTGCACCATTCTTTTGCGCGATGGATGTGACTTGATGGATGTAGCGGGACGAAAACTGCAAGAAAGGCTTTCGGTATAAATAGTAATGGGCGGCATTAGGCCGCCCATTACTTTCATACTTTTGCACTAATAAATCTGAGAAAAACCCCAGCCCTATTATTTACACCATGTAACCCGCAGATCTCATCTGCGTAAGCACCGCCTCATCAAATTCTTGATCAGACATACCTCTAATCGATTTAGCACTATTCCAACGCCATATCACAGGAAAGATTCGGCTATCCAAACGTTCATATTCTTCCAGAAGAATATCTACCAAAACATACTTACCTAAGTCTTGAACCACTTCCAGCATAATATTTAACACGATGCTTGGCGACTTCCCATCCAGTATTTGCGCCAACAAATGTCTATTTCCCGAAAGGAACACAAGTAGTTTTCCCGATGGCTTTAATTTCTTCGACCTTCGTGTATCCGTATTTTTAGATATCTGACCTGTCCAGGTATTCAACGCAGGATTTTCCTTTGACATCCCATTGGCAATATTCTGCAGATTAGGGAGATGACAGCGAGAGAAGCAAATAGCCCCGGCAGTGCCGGGGCTATTTACTCTTGAACTGCCGTCTTTGAAGACGCTGTTCCTTTTGCACCAACTAACCCAGCAAAATATCCTGCGTATCTACAGCTTCCCAATTAATACCTCTATCTGCTTGATCATCCACAGCAAGAGCCGACCCCTCCACTAAGCCCCAAACACTTACTCATCGATTAAAGCAAACCCAAAAAACAAGCAATATATTTTTTCATCTTCCATTTCACTTAATTCGTACCTCGCCCTATCAAACCCCGAGTTAGTTTTCGAAATTTTCAAATGCATAAACTGCGTTAACCCCCCACCAAACTCTTTAACACTCAATGAGCTAACATCGTAAAAGCAAACCTTAATTTTTTTTGAATCGTAGCTTTCCGACTCAGCCAGAGTTAACAGAAGATTATATTTTACAATACCATCTTCAGACTCAATACACATAGACTCCACACAGTTATGCCCTATAAGCAGCTCGTTAAGCTCATCTTTACCAATCATCTATTCACCCTCGTCCCTCTACCCTTTTCACCAAAACCTGGCCCATATTCATATATATGCGTATGAGGATCAGAATGATACTCATTAGGTTTCGATGGATCTCCGTACCCATGGTTCGAATAGTCTGTTCTTTTAGACATACGACCATACTCATCATATTCAATAATAGAGTTTTCCAGTTTTCCTGTCTTAGGGTTGTACTTCTCTTGAGTGACTGCTTTCGTCCCTGGCGTGGTTTGTCTTGGAACATTTTTATGCCATGCCTCATCCGGAAGCACAGGCCCTTCTTTTCGTCGAGCCCAATAAGCATATGCCTTGTTGACCTGAGCAGACCCAATTACTGGCTCAGCCCCGGCAGGCCGTGGCCCACGCATACCAGCTATGCCACCCGCCATACCTGCAATCGCACCTAATACTGGTTCCCACTGCCCGACCACATCACCAAGTTTGACCATGCTTTTGAGGGCGCGATCAGTCAGCAAGAACTTATAGTTTTCACAGGCTTGGGTCGAACAGCTCAGTTTATCAAGAACTGTCAGACCTGCTGCGATCTGCCCCATCTGGTCTTTGGCATAGACAGCACCACCTGTCTGTAGCGCCTGCTCAAAAAGCTCGTCACTCAGCTCTCCGAAACCTCGGTCTTTCCAAGCTTTTATTTGGCAACTTTCATCGCCTTTACAACTGTTCATGCTCTCAACGAAATCACGTGAATCGCTGTGGTTCAGATTGTTATATTGCGTTGCGTTCGCTGTTACTGCAGCTGCGACGGATGCATCGCCTCCCGTAACAGCCGCCGTCAACACGCCGATCAGTTGAGATGCCGCCAGCATCTTACTGACCCCTTGCTGGTACTCGAGACTGTTTTTGTCGACTCCGACCGGCAACAATTTGTCAGCCAGAAAATCCACTACGGCTTCGTTCGCGCCTGCGGCCAGGGCTCCAGTACGGAAATCCCCGCCCATCGCTTCGGCCATCAGCCCACCGAGGGCGGCGTGCATGGCCACCTTCGTCAACTTACCGTTGTCAAAGAGCGTGACATCTCCAATCTTGTTGGCCCCGATCGCCCCACCGATGCTGATCCCCGTCCCCACCGCAGACTCGAGCAGGTTGTCCTTCAAACTGCCGCCCATGATCGCGGTCTTGGCCACCGAGTCGGCAGCAACCTTGATGGCCACGCTTTGGGCACTGGCCAGGTCAAGCTTCAACTCGGTGGGGTTAAAGCCGAACTGGGAGGCAATACCCGCCGTCACACCTGCCAACACATACCCTTTGAGGCTGTCCGACGAGACCGCATCCTTGAAAGTAGCGCCTAGGTTGCCTTTGTTATTGATTGCGCTGGCCGCCGTCTGCGCAACGGCGGCCGAGAAGCTGGCGCTCGCTGCAGCCGAGGCGGCAGCTGCCACAGAAGCAGCGGTCGTAGCTGATGCACCAGCCGCGGCAGCCGCGCCGGAGGCCGTGGCACCTGCGGAAGCTCCGACGGTGGCAGCTGTAGCAGTCCCCGCCGTCAGCACCGTAACAATGATGATCACCGCCAGCATTGCCCCGGCGCCCATACCAGAGTTGCTGTACTTGAACGACTCGTGGGTTTCCTTCACCAGGCGCCAATCCACATCACCACGTTTTTCTGCGTCTTTAAGCCATGCCAGCTGTGGATCTGCCTGCACCATCGCATCGATGGTCTGGCTCACCGTCTTCTGGTCAATGTGTTTGATATCGATCTTGAGGCCATCGACTGCCTTGATCGCCAATTGTCCCTGGGCCACTAGCTCGCTCTGTCGCAGGGTTTCATCGGTGTTGCCTTTCCCCTTGGCACTGTTCCACGACAGGCTGTTGCTGCTCTTCGTATGACTCTCCTGATGCAGGTCCTTCACCCCTTCGAAGGTGATCTCCCCACCGCTGGCCAGCGTCAGGTCGCTGCCACTCTCCAGCTTCGCCGCCTGGTACTTCTGGTCTCCGCCGCTGACCAGCGTCAGATCGCCTCCAGTCGAGATCTCGCTGCCGACGTGGGTGATCTTGGTGACTTCGTCACGTTTGGTCTGCTTGCTGCCCCAACTGCCTTTTTTCTTCTTGTCGTACAGCGAGTAGTCGCTGTCTTGCGCCGCCAGCAGTTCGAGGTTGTCGCCGGCTACCAGGTAGGCTTCATCGCCGGCGGTGAT
>NZ_JAQZAB010000135.1:17864-30496 GCF_028640915.1 Pseudomonas sp. B3G-3
CCAGGCTGCTGTTGAGCTCGGTGGAGACGATATTGGCGTCGCGCCCCGCACTCAGGCTCATGTCCCGGCCGCTTTGCAGAACGCTGCCGGGATTGGTGATGTCACGACCGGCGGAAATGACCATGTCGTTGGCGGCTTCGATACGCGCGGCGCTGTTTGCGTAATCCTTGTGCGAATAACCCCGTACCACGCTGTCCACCGAGGTGACACTGCGCTCGTTGAGCACATCACCGCTGATCGCGTTCATCGTCACGTCACGACCGGCGATGATGCCACCCGCCTTGTTGGTGATGTTGTTGCCCGCCAACAGGTCCAGGCGATTGCCGGCCTGGATCAACCCGCTGTTGACCAGGTCCTTGCCTGCCGTGGCCGACAAGTTGTTGGTGGCCCGCAAGGTACCGACGTTGTCGAGGTTCTGGCCAGCGATCAGGCTCACGTCATTACCGGCAATCAGCGCACCGGTCGGGCCGAGTCGATCGTTGGCCTGGGCCATGTACAGCACCGGCACCAGCACTTTCTCGCCGTTCACTTCGTGCTCTTCGAGCCAGACGATATCGTGGGTCAGTGCCGCGACCTGTTGCGACGTGAGGGTCACGCCTACCGACAGGTTGAGTTGATCCTTGCTGGCGATGGCATTGTTCATCAGGTACTTGAACTGAGCCTCGTTGGAGTTCTGCCCAGCGAGAAATGCCTGGCCGGTACGCGCAGTGATGGCTTGTTGCACCAGACGCTGTTCGTAAAAGCCATCACCCAGGCGCTTGGCGCTGATGTCCGGGTCGTAACCGAGGCCGGCCAGCAGGTAATCCGAACTCATGAACTGCTTGAGGTCGGTGAGTACCGGGTTGGTTTCGATCAGGTACTTCTGCGGATTAGGCTTGAACGAGCTGTCCGGCACGCCTTGGACACGGGCCACGGCCTGGCTGGCCACTGGAGTGGCGACTACTGGATTAGCCACCGCGGGGACAGCGCCGGTCGATACGTTCCCGACACCAGGCGAGGTCACGCTGGTCAACGGATCACGCGGGTTGAGCGGCAGTGTTGGCACGCTCAGGTCCGGCCCTGTGGCGACCGCGCTATGGCTGGCCCCCTCGACATGCACGGCTCCCACCTGGGTGATAGCGCCAGCATTGCCTTCATGACCTGACAACACCAGGGTGCCGCTATTGTCGGCAGGGGCGCTGACATCGATCGCGCTGGCGCTCAGATTACTGTCGGTGGCTTGACGGGTGACCCGGGTCAGTTGCCGATCGCTGGAAGCCACTTGGGCGACATCATCGATCTGGAAACTGCGCGCCTGGATATCCGGCAGGTTCTGTTGGCGCTGGGCGCTGCTGACCGAGGCGCTGCCCAGGGTCCAGCTTTGCGGCCCGCTGTTGGCCTGGGTCGCCTGTTGGGCCGAGCCGCCTTGGCCACTCAAGCGGAACATGCCGTTCTGCCCTGTCGGCAAGGTGAAGCCGGGCAGGCTCAGCGGGTTGACTTGTTGCTGTGCCAAGTCCGGAGGTAGCTGGCTGTTGAGCCTGACAACGGTGGTGCCGGTACCGCTTGCCCTGGTATCGGCGACTTTGTTTGTACCACCGCTGGCGCTGTAGTCCTGGTGGATGACACTGTTCTGCAGATCCTGGGTGGCGGTGATCGAAACATTGCCACCGGCCTGGATCACCGCATTGCGGCTGCCACTGGTACTGACGGCACCGCTACTGTCTTTGGCGATTTCAACGTCGCTGAGCAGTTTGTACTGAGACAACTGGCTCGGCATTTCAAGCAGGTTGTTCGGGTCATACTGGGATAGCGTTGAGTGTTCGAAGCCGTAACTCAGGCCGGTCATTACAGTGTTATAGGCATTGCGTGTGTTGACGCTCCTTCCCGTTTCACTGTCGCTGAGGAACACTGTGTTATACGTTCCACCTTCTCGCCCCGGCTCTCTACCACGACCCGATCTAGGTATGGCTTTGTGAATATTGTTTTCCAGATCAAGGTAATACTCATAGGGGAAATCAGGGTTGTTCCGTTGGTTGTAGGGCATCAGAACATTGGAGAAAAGCCGCCAGGTACTGCCATCGCTCATGCCGGCGACTTGGTACAGACGCGTGTGTTCGATGGTCCCGTTCTGCGCGCCGATGTTCTGCAGGCTGTCGGCCGTGATATTGATATTGCCGCCGGCGCTCACCGTGCTTTTGCTATTGAGAAAGCTGCCGCCCTGGAAAGTGAAATCCCTGCCCGCTGTCAGTAGCGCCGAGGCGCTGGTGTCGTTGTCGACACTTTCGTAGACCTCACGGGCCGCCAGCGTGAAGGTGTAATAATCCCCTCGGCAGTCATTACATAAATTGGCGATAAACCCCGATACCAGCTTGCGACTGCCCGACGCCACCGCGCCATCGGTACGGTTCTGGAACACATCGGCGTTAAGCGCGAATGCCCCCCCGCTCTCCATTGAACCGGAGACGTTGTAGATCCCCGCAGCCCGGGCGGCGCCTCCGTAACCACCGATCGCCACGTTACCGAGGCCGTACAGATCGCCGTTCTGATTGGTGAAATTGCCGACGCCCAACGTCATATCCGCGCCGCTGAAAATCAGGCCGTGATCATTGAGCAGCGACGGGGTTTTCAGATCGAGGTTCTGCGCAGCCCCCAGGGTCCCGGAGTTAACAAGGCTGCCGGCCTCGACGGTCAGACCAGCATTGGAGGTCAGCCGCCCGGCGTTGCTCAGTTGTCCGCCGATTCGGATCGTCGAGTCCCCACCACCGGCCACACTACCCGCACTGCCCAGATTCATCGAAGCCGCCGTCAGCCCGAGACTGCCCAGGCTGCTGTAGCGCCCATTACCGCTATAACTGCCGCCCAGCGTCAGGCTGGCCGTCCCATCGCTGGCAATCAGGCCATCATTGATCCAGTTACCGCCGTTGCCCACCAGGCTGGTGGAGGCCAGCAATTGCCCGCTGCCGGTCTGGATCAGGTTGTTGACGTTGATGGTCAGGCGCCCGGCCTGGATCACGCTGCTGTTGGTCCAGCTGTCGGCAGCGAGCGTCAGCCCGCCACGGGTGACGAGGCTGCCACCGGCATTGGTGACGTTGGCCGTGGAGATATCGAAGGTGCCGTTGCCCACATGCAACAAGCTGCCGCCCTGGTTCTGGAAGCTCGCGGCATTCAGGGTCAGGTCACTGTTGGCGCTTTCCAGTTTGCCGTTGCGGTTGTCGAACAAGCCGCCGATCTGGAAGTCGGTCTTGCCACCGGCCCCCAGGGCCCGAAGCTGGCCGGTCTGGTTATCGAGACTGGCGGCACGCACGCTGAGGGTGCTGTCGCTCTCGATGATGCCCATACGGTTGTTCAAGTGACCATTGAGGCTGAGGTCGATCCGGTTACCGGCGATCTGACCGTCGTTGTCACCGCTGTTATCGAAATTATTGCCGCTGACTTTGACCAGCCCTTTGGCATACAGGCCGCCGTTACGGTTGTCGAAGTTGGCGGTGGTGATCAGTGCATCGCCGTTCTGGGCGGAAATACGTCCGCCGTAGTTATCGATACCGCCCAATACGCTGAGGTTCAGGCGCTGGGCCTGGGCGATGCCGCCCTGGCGGTTATTGTTCAGGTCGTAACCGTTTTTCAACACGCCGACGATACGGGCTTCCAGCGCGCCCTTGAGGCTGGCGAGGGTACCGCCGCGGTTATCGAGGTTGGTGGCGCTGACCTTGAGATCACCGTTCTGGGCCAGGAGACGACCGCTCTGGTTGTCGATATCCCCCGTCACGGCCAGGTCCATCGCGCCCTGGCTTTGCAGGGTGCCCTTGGCATTGCCCAGGCTTGCGGCGCTCAGTTGCAAGGTGCCGTTCTGGCTGTATATCAGGCCGTCGCCATTGTTTTGCACGGCGCCCGATACCTGGGTGAGCAGATTGCCGTTGGCCGCCACGGTGCCGCGATTGCGGTTGTCGAGGCCGCCAGTGAGCACGCTCATCAGCCCCTGGCTGACCAGTTGGCCGCCCTGGTTGTTGATCTGGCTGCTGCGGCTGATCACCAGCGGCCCGCCACTGGCGAGCTTGCCATTGGTGTTACTCAGGCTGCCGAGCAGGTCGAGATTCACCGCGCCGTTGCTGACCAGGCTGCCGCCGGTGTTATCCAGGGTCGTGCCGGTAAAACCCAGGGCCTGTTGTGCGCTGATCGTCCCGGCGTTGTTCAAGGTCATGGCTTGCATCGTCAGGGCGGCGCCGCTGTCGATCGATCCACCCTGGGTGTTGTTCAGCAGGCCGCCAACGGTCAGTTGCTGGCCGGCGCCGCTGGACAGGATGCCGGCGCTGTTATCCAGGCTGGCCGCATTGACGTTCAGCGTTTTCTGGCTGACCAGTGCGCCGGCGCTGCTGTTGAGCAACGCACCGCTGATGTTTGCATTCAGGTCGCCACTGCGGCTGGACAACGTGCCGTTGTTGCGGTTGTCGAGGCTGCCCCCACTCACTGTCAGGCCCTGCCAGCCAGAGATCAGGCCACCCTGGTTGAGCAAGGTCTCGCCGGTCAGCCCCAGTTGATTGTTGCTGATCAGCTTGCCGCCGGTATTGTTCAGCAGGCGACCAACCAGGTTAGTGCTCTGGCTGCTGGAAATCTCCCCATTCTGATTGTTCAGGTCACGCAGGCGACTGATGCTCAGCGGACCTTTGGCGATCAACAGGCCATTGCGATTGTCGAGGTCCGTGTTGGCCAGGTCGAGGCGCACTCCACTGTCGCCCAGCAGGCGCCCGCCGTTCTGGGTCAGCGCCCCCAGGTTCAGCGTGATATCGCCTTTAGCCGAGACCTCACCGCCGTTGCTGGAGTTCAGGCTGCTGGCGGTCAGGGCCAGACTGCCCTGGCTGTTGATCAGACCGTTGGCGCTGTTGTTCAGCGCCATCGCATTCAGGGTCACGGCACCGCCACCGAGCAGGGTACCGCCCTGGTTATTCAGGTCAGCACTACTGAGCGTGAGGTTCTGTGTCGCGTTGATCAGGCCTTTATTCTGGTTGTTCAGCAGCCCCGCGACAGTCAGCGTCAAATCGCTACGGCTGCTAACGCTACCCTCAGCGTTATCCAGGCTGTCAGCCCGCACATCGAGGGCAGCCGCGGCGATCTGGCCCTTGAGGTTGGTCAGGGCCTGGTTGACTCGCAGGGTCAGGGCCTGGTTGCTGAGAAGTTTGCCGTTGCTGTTGTCGAGGCTGTCAGCGGTGAGGCTGAAAGCCTGGGCACTGGAGATTTCACCGCCCTGGTTGTCAATGCCCTTGAGGTTACGCAGCTCCAGCGACGGGGCATTGATCAGGCCCGTCTGGTTGTTCAGCTGACCTTGGTTCAGGTCCAGGGTGAGGCTCGTGTTGCTGAACAGTTTGCCGCCCATCTGGTCGAGGCCGGTGACGTTGGCTGTCAATGCCTTGGTGCTGCCGATGACGCCACCGTCGCGGTTGGTGACCTGACCCGCTGCCAGGGTCAGGCTGTCGCCACTGTTCAGGCGACCGTTCTGGCTGTTGTCAAAAGCACCGGTGGTCACCCCCATCGAGCCTTTGCTGCTGATCACGCCTTGTTGACGGTTGTCGAGACTGGCGCTGCTCAGCTCGATGCTACTGTCACTGACCAGCTGTCCACCCTGGTTGCCTAGCGCCGCGCTGGCCTTGACCTTCAACGCGCCGGCACTCGACAGGCTGCCAGCGGTGTTGCTCAGGTTGGCGCTGGTGACGTCGAGTTGGCCTTCGCTGCTGATCAATCCCTGATTGTTGGTCAGGTCGCCGCCCAGGCCCAAGCGCACATCCTGCCCACTGCGCAATTGACCCGCCGTGTTGTCCAGGGTCTGGCCATCCAGGGTCAGGCCGCTCTTGCCATTGATCAGGCCCTGATTGCGGTTCAACACTTGATCCAGGGTCATGGTCAAGCCCATGGTCGCAATGATCTGGCCACTGTCGCTGTTGTCCAGACGCTTGCCGGTCAGGCCAATGTCGGCGCTGCTGGAGAGCTCGCCACCCCGGTTGTCGATGCTGCCCACCTCGAGTTTCAGCGCTTTTGTAGCGCCGACCAGGCCGCTCTGGCGGTTGTCGAGTACGGCGCCGGTCAGGCCCAGGGCGCCGCTGGCGATGAATTGCCCGTTCTGGTTGTCGAGGGTGTTGATGGTGGCCGTAACGTCGGCCTTGCCAGCGACCGAACCGTCGCGGTTGTCGAGGCTGTTGGCGGCCAGCAGCACGGCCCCGTCGCCGATCAGGGTGCCGCTCTGATTGGTGAAGGCTTGAGTCACGCCCAGGTCGACCTCGCCACGGCTGCTGATCAGGCCATGGCTGTTGTCCAGGCTGGCGCTTCGGCTGTTGAGGGATGTCGCGGAAATCAACCCGTTCTGGTTGTTCAAGGCCTGAGCGATATGCAAGGTCAGGCCCTGCTTGCTCAGCAGCTTGCCAGCGCTGTTGTCGAGGTCTTGCGCGGCGAGCGTGAAGACCTGGGCGCTGGAGATTTCGCCGTTCTGGTTGGCGACGTTCTTGAGGTTGTTGAGCACCAGCACCGGACCATTGATCAGACCCTTGCGGTTGTCGAGCCGACCGTGGTTCAGGTCCAGGTTCAGTTGGGTCTTGCTGAAGAGTTCGCCGCCTTGTTGATCGAGGCCGGTGACGTTGGCCGTCAGGGCCTTTTCACTGGCAATGCGGCCGCTGGCGCCGTTGTCGACCTGGGTTGCACTGAGGTCCAGCGTATCGTCACTGGTGAGGTGGCCACCCTGGCCGTTGTTCAAGAGGCCGGTGGTGACATGGGTCGCGCCCTTGCCGTTGATCACACCGCTCTGACTGTTATCGAGACTGGAACTGGCCAGGGTCAACCCCTGGTCGGCGAGGACCGAGCCGCCCTGGTTGAGCAACGCACCCAGGCTGGTAACCGACAGGGCGCCGGCACTGCCGACCTTGCCTTTGGTGTTATCCAGAGTGGCGACCTTGAGGGTCAATCCCGCTTCGCTGCTGAGCAACCCGGCGTTATTGAGCAGAGCCCCATCGAGACGAATATCCAGCCCCTTGAGACCGGAAAAACTGCCACTGCTGTTATCGAGCCGGGTACCCGTCAGGCCAACGCTGCCCTTGGCGAACAGTCGGCCCTTGCTCTGGTTGATCAACTGCGCGACCGTCAGCTGCAGGTCGGTTGCGGACAGCAGCTTGCCGCCATCGCTGTTGTCCAGGCGCAGACCGGTGTAGCTCAGGCTGTTTTCGGTACTGGAGATTTCCCCGGCGCGGTTATCGACCTGATCGACATTCAGGGTCAGTGCGTTAGTACTGCCCACCAGACCGCCGTTACGGTTATCAAGCGCCTGGCCCGTCAGCAACAGACTGCCTTGTGCTACCAGCGCACCACCCTGCTGGTTCAGGGTATCGACAGTAGCGGTCAGGTCGACCTGACTGGCAATCCGACCTTTGCTGTTGGTGACTTCCTGGGCCTTGAGCGTCACCGGGCCGACCGCACTGAGCAGGCCACCGCTGTTGTCCAGCCGCGAGCCTTCGTAGTCAATCGCCGCCTTGCCGCTCAACACACCCTTATCGCGGTTATCCAACTGTCCGACCAGTAATTTCAGGTCCTTATCGGCCTGGATCAGCCCTCCCCGGTTATCCGCCAGGTCGCTGCGCAGGGTCAGTCGGTCCTTGCCAGACAGGCTACCGCCACGGTTATCCAGGCTACCGGTGGTCAACTCGATGCCACCGGCGGCTCTGAGTTTTCCCAGTTCACGGTTATCGAAAGCGCCAACGACCGTGCCCGTCAGGGAACCATCGACCGCCAGCAACACGCCCTCAGCGCGGTTGTCGAGACTGCCAGCATTCAGCGTCAGTGCCTTGCCGGAACCGAGCATCCCGCCCTGGTTATTCAGTGCTCCGCTCAGATCGATGCTCAGCCCGAGATCCCCTGTCAGCTGGCCTTCGGTATTGTTCAGACTGGCCGCTTTAAGGCTCGACAGGCCGGCGCTGGACAAGGTGCCGTTGAGGTTGGCAAGCGCCTCCTCGACGCTCAGGCTCAGGTCCGAATCGCTGCCCATCGTGCCTTCGGTGTTGTCGATGCTGGCGGCATGAACCTTGAGCCCATTGGCCGACACCAGCCCCCTGAGGTTGTTCAGGGTGCGCTCGACACGCAAGACCAGCGCCTGCTCGCTGCCAATCGTGCCATCGGTGTTGTCGAGCGTTTGCGCGGCCAGCGTGAAGCCCTGGTCGCTGGAAATCTCACCGTCCTGGTTGCTGACCCCTTTGAGATTTTTCAGCAGTAACAGGCCAGTGGCATTGATCAGACCGTCCTGGTTATTGAGCTGACCGTTATTCAGGTCGAGGCTCAGACCGGTGCTGCTAAACAGTTTGCCACCTTGTTGATCAAGGCCGCTGACACTTGCCGTCAGGGCCTTGGCACTGGAGATACTGCCTGCGGCGCCGTTGTTCAGTTGGCCGCTGACCAGGTCCAGGGTGTCGCCGCTGGTCAGGCTGCCACCCAGGTTGCTCAGGGTGCCCAGGCTGGTGAGCTGCAAGCCCTTGACGCTGGAGAGCTGGCCAGCGTCGTTGTTCAGGCTGCCGGCCTTGAGCAGAATGGCGCCATCGCCCTTGAGCGTGCCTCGGGCGTTGAGCAACTGCCCGCTCAGATCAAGCTCCAGCTTGCCTTTGGCGTAGAGATTGCCACCCTGGCCGTTGTTCAGCTGCGCAGCCTTGACCTGTACACCCGCCTGCCCGGACAACTGGCCGTTGAGTTGATTGTCGAGTTGGCCGAGGGTCAGATCGATGTCGCCATTGGCGAGCAGTTTGCCATCATGGCTGTTATTCAGCGTCGTCCCCGTCAGCTTCAAGTAACCCTGGCTGGAGACGTTGCCGCCCTGGTTGTCGAGGTTGTCGATCCCCAGGCTCACCCCCTGGGCAGCGCTCAGCGAACCACCCTGACGGTTATCCACTCGGTTGGCATTGAGCGCCAGGGCGCCGCCGGCGCTGACACTGCCGCCGCGGTTATCCAGGACACCCAGCGTATTCAGGTTGGCGCCGGCCTTGCTGACGATCCGTCCCTTGAGCTGGTTGTCGAGACTGGCGCTGTCGAGGGTCAGCAAAGCATTCGCTGACAACAGACCGGCCTGGTTCAGCAACTGCCCGGCAATCTTCGCCGTCAGGCCGGCACTGCTCAGCAGCGTCCCCTGGGTGTTGTCGAGGCTGGCGCCTTGCACGTTCAGCAACTGGCCGGAAGTCATCGAGCCGGTGGCATTGTTGATCGCGCCCTGACTGTTCAGCGTCAGGCTCCCATCGCCGATCACCTGCCCCTGGCGGTTGTCCAGGTCCGCCACTTGAAGGCTGATGTCACGAGCGGCCAGTTTGCCGCCCTGGTTGTTCAGGCTGGCGCTGCTGATCAGCGCATTGCCGGTGCTCTGGATACTGCCCGCTTGATGATTGTCCAGTGCCCCCTGGGTTGTCAGGCCCAAGGCGCCCTGACTGATGATCGAGCCTTGTTGGCTGTTGTTCAGGGAGGCAGCTACCAGTTGCAGGTCCTGTTGAGCGCTCAAGCGACCGCCCTGGTTGTTGAAGACACCGCTGGCATTGATATTCAGAGCGCTACCGGCCGCTATCAGGCCGGCCACGTTATCCAGGGAGGCAACATTCAAGGTCACCCCGGCGAGGCTGGAAATCTCAGCGCCCGCGTTACCCAGCCCGGCCAGGTTGGCGACCAGTTCACCATTGCTGCTCACCAGCCCGCCCTGGCTATTGAGCAACTGGTTGGCATTCAGATTCAGGCTACCGCTGCTCAGCACTCGGCCCTTGTTCTGGTTATCCAGGGTGCCCGCGCGGATGTTCGCGCTTTGTTTCGCACTCAGGGTGCCGCCCTGATTGTTCAGGGCTTGCGCCGTGGTCACCGTCAGATTGCGGCTGGCGACCAGGCTGTTGCCATTGTTATTGAGGGTCTGCGCATTGACGGTGAGATCACCGCCGGCATTGCGACTGTTATCGGCATTGACCCCGGCCTCGATGATGCCGCTGTTGCTCAGTTGCCCACCGGCGCTGAGGCTGATGCTGTCGCGGGCCGCCAGGTTTTTCTGGTTGTTCAGGTCGCCGCGGCTTTGCATATCCAGCGTGCTACCGGCGTAGACCGGACCTTGGGCATCGAGGCTGGCAACCTTGACCTTGACCGCGCCCCCCGCCGCAGCCTGGACCATGCTCAGGTGACCGTTGGCGTCGATCTGGATATCGCCGCCGCTGGCAGCGAGGTTACCGGCGAGCCTTACCCCCACACCCGCTTCAGTTCCCACCAGCTTGATCGCCCCGGCATACATCCCGCCCAGGGCCGAAGAGTCGATCGCCAGTTCCGGCTTGGCGCTGCCGTCGTCGGCGCGGGCGGTGGCGTTCAGTGTCTGGGCGTTGACGTCGTTGCGCCCGGTGACGATGCTCAGGTTTTTCGCCTGGATCTCGGCGTTGATCTTGGCGCTGCGGGTGATGATTTCGAAGCGGTCGACGTTGTTGGCGTTGAGCGTCGCGCCCTCGATGGTCACCTGCCCCTGATCGACCTGATAACGGCTGAGCTGGCCGTTTTCGATCACCGGCTTGCCAGTGGTCAGGGTGGCTTTCGGGGTGTTGATGAAGCCGCAGCCATTGCAGCTGATGCCATAGGGGTTGGCGACGATCACATGGGCCGACTGCCCCGCCACTTCGGTGTAACCGCGCAGTTGGCTGGGGCTGCCACCGTTGACTTCGTTGAGGATGGTTTGCGCGGCGACGCCCTTGAGGTTCGGGTTGCCGACGATGATCCCGCCCAGCTGGGTGCTTTGCGTGCGGTCGGTGGCGTTGTTGAGGATCAGCCCCTGCTGGCCGACGTTGTAGTCGTGGAACTGGTTGTGCGACAGGCCGCTGCCATTGGGCGTGGCGATATTGACGATGGGCACGCCGTTGCCCGCTTGCCCCAGGCTGGTGCCCGGCGCGCTGACCACGATGCCTTCCGCCTGGGCCCACAGCGGTTGCCAGAACATGGCGTTGGCCAGGATGAACGCCAGGCCGCGCTTGGGCATGCCCCAGAAGTGCTCGCGGGTTTTCAGGGCAGCAGAAGGCTGGCGGGCCAGGAAAGCGAATTGGCGAACATCCATGTCGAAGGTCTCGAAAAAACGCGAATCAGAGGAGGAAATCCAGGCGGAAGTAGATCGGCGCTTCGCGCTCGCTCAGGACATCCGGGCGTTCAAGGGAATGGGCGAAGGTCACGCTGGTCGCCAGGTGCTGGCCGCGGGCGAACAGCTCCAGGGAGTTGCTCGACAGACGCCCGTGCTGCTCACCGTTGTAACGGTCGCCACGGATCACGCCCTGGTCGTAGCCCAGGCTGCTGCCGTACTCGGCGAACACCGGGCGCAGCCAGCCGAGGGTCACCGGACGGCTCCAGCGCAGGTCGTTGCGCCAGTAACCGCCGCTGTCGCCGGACAGCGACTGATCCTTGTACCCGCGAATCGACGACTGCCCGCCCAGGCTGGTGCGCTGCGGGCTGAACAGCACGTCTTCGCTGCGCTGGCCGGTCATCAGGCTGCTGAAGCTGAACGACTCGCCCCACAGCTTGAACGGCTGCAGGTAACTGAGGGTGGCGGTGTATTTGCGGTAGCGCGCATTCGGCTCGCCCGGCCCTGGGTGGCCATTGTCCTGGGCGTCGAAGGCACCGATGCCGTGCTGCATGCCCAGGTCGAGGTTGACGAAGGCACCGCCGATGCGCCGGCCGTGGTTGATGCCGAACTGGGCTTCGCTGAGGCGATTGCTGCTCAGGGCCAGCTTGCTGTCTTCGATGAAGTTGTTGGTGCGCAGGTAGGCCAGGCCGGCATTCAGCGAGGTCTTGCTCACCGCGTCACGCAGGATCACCCGCTCGGCGCGCAGCTGGTGGTTCTGGCTGTCGCCGGTCTGCTTGAAGCTGAAACCATTGGCCTGGGCCTGGGAGCGGTACTCGCTCTGGCTGTAGGTGTAACTGAAGTTCCACCAGCCCCAGGGCAGGTTGTAAGAGAGCATGGCGTTGTTGGAGGTGTGCTGGTGGTCGCTCATGGCATCGTGGCCACCGCGCAACATCAGCTGGTCGGCCAGCCCCAGCGGGCTGTCCCAGTCGAAGGTGGTGCCCCACTGCTGCTCGCCGGTGCTGCGCTGGCCGTCGTTGCTGCGCGACAGCCCGGCCCGCCAGGGCTTTTGCGCAGTGTTCTTGACCAGCACTTGGCTGCCACCGACCTCCTTGCCGGGGGCCAGCTCCATTTGTGCCTGGTTCGACGGCAGGCGGTTGAGCTGGTCCACCAGTTGTTCGATTTCCCGCAGGTTGACCAGCGCGCCGACCTGGCCGGGAAAGGCCATGGCCAGCTCCCGCTCGGACAGCTGGCTGTCGGCGGCGCCCTTCAAGCCTTCGAGCCGGCCCTCGACCACCAGCACCTTCAAGTGGCCGCCGGACAGGTCCTGCTGCGGCAGGTAGGCGCGGCTGGTCACCAGGCCCTTCTCCAGGTAGTAGTCGGTGATGACTTTGAGCAGCTCGTTGAGCTGGCTGACGCCCAGGCACTGACCGATATAGGGCTTGAGCAGGCGCGCCTGCTCGGCGGCGGACAGGCTGTCGGCGCCCTTGAGTTCGATGTCCTGGATCGGGAAACAGCGGGTGTCGGCAGGCGCGGTCGGCGCTGTGGGAGCGGCCTCTTTTCCGGGCAGGTCCTTGAGTTC
>NZ_JAQZAB010000136.1:0-24643 GCF_028640915.1 Pseudomonas sp. B3G-3
GGTAGCGGCTGCAAGGTGTACAGCGTGCTCATCGCCGCGTCGGTCGGGTACAGGTTGGGGTTGTTGCGGATCGCCGGATCGACCCGCTCGGTGGCGTCCTTGTTCGGGTTCGGGTAGCCGACGAAGTCGCTGACCGGGGCGATTACCTTCGGTTGCAGCAGGTAGTTGATGAAGGTGTAGGCATCGTCCGGGTTCTTCGCGCCTTTGGGGATCGCCAGCATGTCGAACCAGATCGGCGCCCCTTCCTTGGGCAGGCGCATGTCCACCACCACCCCGTTCTTGGCTTCCTTGGCGCGGTTGGCGGCCTGGGAGAAGCTGCCGGAATACCCCACCGCCACGCAGATGTCGCCGTTGGCGATGTCGGCCATGTACTTGGACGAATGGAAGTAGGTGACGTAGGGGCGGATCTTCAGCAGCAGCGCTTCGGCCTTGGCGTAGTCCGCCGGCTGCTTGCTGTTGGGGTCCAGGCCCAGGTGCTGCAGGGCCAGCGGCAGGATCTCCGACGGCGAGTCGAGCAGGGCCACGCCGCACTGCTTGAGCTTGCTGATGTTCTCTTCCTTGAAGATCAGGTCCCAGCTGTCCACCGGCGCGTTCTCGCCGAGGGCGGCCTTGACCTTGGCCGGGTTGAAGCCGATCAGGATGGTGCCGTACATGTAGGGCACGGCGAACTTATTGCCCGGGTCGTTGGCTTCGATCAGCTTCATCAGCTTGGGATCGAGGTGGTTCCAGTTCGGCAGCTTGCTACGGTCCAGCGGCTGGAACACCCCGGCCTCGATCTGCTTGGCGAGGAACACGTTGGACGGCACCACCACGTCGTAGCCGGAGTTGCCGGTCAGCAGCTTGGCCTCCAGCGCCTCGTTGGTGTCGAAGATGTCGTAGACCAGCTTGACCTGGCTGTTCTCGGCCTTGAAGTCTTCCAGGGCCTTGGGGGTGATGTAGTCGAACCAGTTGTAGACACGCAGGGTGCGTTCTTCCGCACTGGCGAGTGAGCTGAGTAGGCAGAGCCCGCAAAGGGCGCTGATGATTAAGCGGGGGGGGCTGTTTTTTATCAATTTCAATCCAACCTTTATGGATGCCACGTTTGTTTGGGACTGTGTCCTTGTAATGACTGTGTGGAACACGTTTACGGATATGCGATCTTGGATAACACCGATATTTATCTGGTTTATCCATCGAAAAGAGCAAATACTGTGCCATGGAGCAAGTAATCAAATAAAAATCGACTTGATTAACTATCCAAAGATATCTAAGCACTCTACTGACGGACTCTCCTTAACATCCGCATGGGATCATCCGGCCCGCCAGCAGCAACCATCCGATAGGATCAGCAACTCGCGAATCTCGATAAATAAACTGCTGTTCGCTGATGGGGCAATTGATGTGGATTACCTTCATGATTTGAGTGCCCAGCCAGAGTGGAACCTGCAAAGGTTGTCCACCGTCAAAGATCAGTAAAGGTGAGGCTCAGTTGCAAGGCGCGTTGCAGTCGGAGTGGTTGGACGATTACCTAGTCGAAGAAAACTCAGTCCGTGTAGTCGACGTTTTCGTCGATGAGCTCGACCTAGGCGCGCTTGGGTTCAAAAGTGTTGATCCTGCTACAGGTCATCCGGCCTACCCATCCTGTATCTCGCTGAAGATCTATATCTACGGCTAACTCAATCGGATTCAGTCCAACCACCGGCTTGATTTGCCATTACACGCAACAGCATTGACCTTGAGTGGCTGTAAGGCGCTCTCGCCCCGTTGGGCCGGTTCGTGCTCAATACCATGCTCGCCGGTGCGCGGGACTTCGTCGCCTATGGTCCGCGCGCCAGCGAAGTGGTAGGCCTGGAGAGTTCGCTTCACTTCTGTGATGCACTCTGGCATGTGCGCCGCCTTGAATGTGCTCAGAAGCAACAGAGCGAACAACTGAAGAGGAGAAGGGCCTGTATTGATCAGCAGCTAGAGGAACGCAATACGACGGGTTTGCGCCCCAAAGCGATCGGGCAGTGCCTGCATGATCATGTCCTCCGGCAAGGCACCAGGATGGCACCCTTTGTGGCAACTGTGTGGTGATGATGAGGCCCAAGTCGACCAGAGGAAAGTCCCAGTTGGATGCGCATGTTCCGGTCACGGTGCAAGGGATGGGGAAATCGCGGTGTTGGTGGCAATGGACCTGGTGATGAGCACTTCTTGACTACCGCTGGCAGCATTCACTTACACGAACTGCAGAACGTCTTTAACGGCTTTACGAGGTTTTTGTGGCCAGTTGGCCGAGCCAGGATAGCCAACGGTGACCAACATCACTGGAACCTCCGTCGCGGAGAGACCAAACGCTTGCGCCACTGCCAACTGGTCGAACCCGATCATGGGCGCCGAAACCAGTCCTTGGCCCTTCGCGACCAGCATCAGGGTCACGGCCGCTAGCGAGCCGGAGCGAATGGCTTCGTTGCGCTGAAACTGCGGGTTGTCCTGGTATGGCCACAAGACACACCTTGGGTCAAAAGCACCAGCCAGACCCAGATGCTAAAAGCCTTTGCTGAGTGGTGGTAGGGGGCACTTCACGAACTGGAAGAGCTTGCGGGCTACACACATTGGTCGCGTAGTGCTGATCGGTAACGCCGCTCACGCCATACGTCCCCATCAAGGAGCTGGTGCAGGGCAGAGGCTTGAAGATGCCTGACTGCTTGGGAGGGCTCATGTGCTTGAAGGTGACACCCAAAACGTACTTGAGGTTTACGACGCTATCCGCAGATCTCGCGCCTGTCGGGTTCAGCGAACGTCCTGGGAGGCCGACGAACTCTACGAAATTCGAGACTGTCAGGCCGAAGATCAGGAACTTCTTGATGCATCGGTACAACTGGATTCGGCCTCACCAATTCAATGGTGGGTTGGCACCAGCTCGGGCCGAGGAAAAACTTAACGTCGTGTCCGGGATTAGTTGACCACTACAGACCGTCTCTAAAAAATGGACGAATTATGATTCTATTGTTTGTGAAAGCGCCATAATTTAGACGAATTACGATTCCTGACGAATTATATCTTTAGTATGAAAACCATAACCATTGCAGATGATCATCCATTAACTATCCAGGCAGTAGGCTCGCTCATTAGCCAAGTGCCTGGTTTCGAGATCATTCACGAGTGTCAGTCCGGCGCGGATTTGTTGAAAAGGCTCGGCGATAGGCCTACTAATATTGTGGTTACTGATTTCGGTATGAGCCGAGACGACCGCTCGATAGACGGCTTCGCATTGTTGCGCGGGATCCGGAAATGTGTACCCGCGAGTGGTGTTGTTTTGCTTACGGCCCAAACGAATCCAAGCGTTCTTATGCGGGCGATGAGACAGTTTGTTAATGCTGTAGTGTGCAAGGAGGACGACATCGGTGAGGTTGTACGAGCCTGTCTGTTTGTTCAGCAAGGAGGTGGGGGCTATTGCTCGCCAATCGCGAAGGCGCTGATGGATCGCGCGCGCGCGGGAGAGGGGGAAAGGTCGAAAAAAGAAGAACTCACTCATAAGGAACTCGAGGTGCTGAGGCTATATGCGGCTGGGCATTCGCTTGTGCAAATTGCGGATAAGTGTAGTCGTGCCGTGAGCACGATCTCGTCACAAAAATACACGGCAATGAGGAAACTCAATCTTACTTCTAATACTGACCTGATCCGCTACGCATACGAGACTGGCCTGATTTGAAAGTGACACGCACTGAATTATATGGCGGTTACTCATGGTAGTCGTTTTTGATGAAATTCAAGCGATACATAAGAACGCTGTTGCTTCTCTGGCAGTGACGATTCGCCGAGAACGTCTGTTCTTCTATTTGGGAGTTTATCTTGCCGCGACCGTTGTTGTATGTGCCTCGGTATTGGCAATGTATCTCAGTATTCATGCAGCGATTGAGCGAGGAACAGAAAAGCTGCACCGTCATGCTTCGGAGATTGGGAGCGTCATTCAACAAGACGAGGTGTTTGTTCGGCGCCTGAGTCATACCGTCAGATACTATTTCTCGAATTTGGGGAAGTGGGAAGAAGGGCAGTCTGGCGATGTGCTTAACACACTCAATACATCCGAGGAAGCGTTGGGTCATTCCGCGTTTAATGGTGACTTCCTGATTATTTTCCCGGAAGAGGGAAGATTAAGTCTTGGGGCCAATTGGGTAGGGCGAGTGAATGCACTCGCAAATATTTCGGCCGCAGGCATGTCGACGCTGAACGCCATGAAGATAGAGCGGCAGGCCTATGTTGTTGGGCTGAATAATGATTATGCTGCACTTTTTCCAGCAGGTAACTGGTCGCAAAATATATTGCAGCAAACGATGCCATTAACATCAGTGCAGATACTGCGTGAAAAGGGAATTGATAAGGAGAAGGTCTTTGGAGTTACGGAAGGCATATATTGGAGGGGGCCGTATTTAGGTGAGGGTCAGGTAGGCAGTTTGCTGAGCTGCGTTGGAGTAGTCGAGATGGAAGGAGGAGACCTTGTTCTATTTGGATCAGACGTACCGATAAGGCCCTTGCTGGCTGACATCCATCGTGAGGATGAATATGGGCTGCTTGGACTGTATAGTTCTAACGCCCTCCTGATTGATCAACGCGGAGCGAATACAGCGCTTGCCAGAGGGGCCAGGAGTATATTGGAGCAGCCGCGCACGCACGGACTGCACCTTACGGATGATGGGATATATCTTGTCGAGCCAGTGAGTGATCACTTTGGCTACTTGGTATATGGCTTAAGCTACTCTGAGCTTTTGAGATCGATGGGATGGTCTTTTTTTTGGCTGTGTATGCTCAGTGTCGCATTTCTGCTTATGTTACTTGGGGCCGCCTATCAATGGGATAAACGTGTTCTGAGGAAAAATCATATTGCATCTAGATTTGCGATCGAGCACGAAATACTGAATCACATACTCATAAGTGCGATGCCAATCGGTTTATTTATCGTTCGTGCCCGCGATTATTCGGTCATGCGGGCAAATATTCTGGCGACTTCGCTGATGGGCATGGATGCATTTATGAAGCTCCCGGCTTCGATCGAGGCTGCGTTTCGAGCTCGTTCCGCTGAGCAGGGGGAGGCAGAATTAGGAATAGTGAGCTTTGGTAAGAGCTTAAGTGAGGAGTCAGGGGGCAAAGCTTGCTTTCTGCATATTACCTATGTGGCCTCAAGTTATAATGAGGAGGCCGTGTTTGTTTGCGCTGTCAGCGACGTAACAGTGCAGAAGCTTGCCGAGTTAGCGTCCATGGAGGCGCGAGAAGAGTCTGACCGCCTTCTTTGTGCACGATCGAATTTCTTTGCATCCGTAAGTCATGAAATAAAAGCCCCATTAAGTGTCATTCTGGGGAATATAGATTTAATTCCTGTTGATAGGTTGACTGAAGTCGAAAGTGCTCGAGTCAAGTCCGTGCGCACAGGGGCCCAAACCTTATTGCAGATTGTGACGGATATTCTCGATCTATCCAGAATTGATGCAGGCGAAATGCAACTGGTAGAGTGTAAATTTTACCCTCGTCAATGTTTGGAGCGTGTTGCGCAAGGGTATGCGGAACGTGCGGTCTTGAAAAATATTGAGTTTCATATTTTTCCTGATCCAAGCATGGAGCGGTATGCGGTGATGGGGGATCCAAACCGGACTTCTCAAATCATCGATAACCTCCTCAGTAATGCCTTTAAGTTCACGCATGTCGGTAGAGTGGCAATTAGAGGCTCGCTCGTTGATGACGGGCCTGATACTGCAAGTTTGTTACTGGAGGTGATCGATTCCGGAATCGGGATGGATGAACGATTGGTTGAGCGCCTCTTCACTCCATTTGCGCAAGCGGACGGGGAGGCGCGACGATACGGTGGGACGGGGCTTGGGCTCTCGATCTGCGCGACACTTTGTAGATTGATGGGGGGAGTTATTACTGCGAAGAGCATTCTTCATGTGGGCTCTATTTTCTCTGTACGACTGCCTGTCGCCATTGCTGCAACCCAGGCTGTTGTGGGCGAGACGATGGGAAGCGCCCTGATCATGACAGGGATGAGTGACTACGGCCGACACTTGCAGGTATGGCTCACCGATTGGGGGTGGGATGTATCAATCCGAGAGAGCGCTGTGCAGGAGTTATCGGGCTTCTCTGCGGACGTGATAGTGCTTGCGGACGACAATGCGGATTGTGCCCTGGATATCGCCAATAGGACTCAGGTACCTGTGGTGCTGGTGCGTAAGTCGGCAGCGCAACGGCCAATGCGTTTGGCGCAGTGGTTAATTGAGGTGACGGCATTTAGCACGGATGCGCTCAAGGAAGCTTTGCAATTGGCCATGGGTCCAGCATCCGCCGGGTACAGTCCGACGAAGGCGTGTGCATCTGAGGAGGAAATGGGGGGTAAACCGTCTCTCGAGTACAGGCGGGAAGGAACTCTGGTTGTGCTCGTAGTGGACGATAGCAAGCTCAACCGAGAGTTGTTGGTCGATCAAATCCGCTCTCTCGGATATGGCGTTCTAAGTGCGGCCGATGGGGCAGAAGCGGTTGTGATGTTGCGTCATCACCCTGTTGATATCGTGCTGACCGATCTGGATTTACCCGGTATGAGTGGTGGGGAGCTTTTTGACATCGTGCATAGGGAAAATTCGGCTCTTCCCGTCGTGGCGGTGAGCGGCTATGACTTCGACAGCGAAATTGAGAGGCGGCTTGAACAGGGTTTCTATGACTATATTGCCAAGCCTGTGAATCTTGACAGGCTGTCGCGTGTGCTCGAACGATGCAGTGCATCGCACGCTGAGACTGACATTGCTCGTGAGCGGTGGCAGGTGGATACCCTCTGGATGGACAGCGCTGGGAAAGCGGCATTGGCAGCGAAGTTTCAAGCGCATGCGAAAGAAGAATTGGTGGAACTGCAACAGCTAGCTTCGAAGCGGGATGTTCGTGCGCTCGAACGGTGGATGCATCGAATGCGAGGGGCGCTGCTTCTGATCGAGGACAAGGATCTTGCAGAGAGATGTCTTGAGATAGAACTGGCGTGCAGTGTTGCAGGCGAGTGGTGCGAGGGCTGGCTTGCGGTCATGGATGACATTGGGGTGAGCCTGGCCATGTTGTGTTTGGACAATGGAGATGAAGAGCTAGGAGATGAAGCTTATCAGGCCTCGTGACAGTGTTGAGGTTGCTGCCTGATGGGCTTGCTAGCGAAGGTAGCTAAAGACGGCCCGGCTTGCATCCGTGTTCTTGGGCCCGCATATAATTTTAAAGTGGAAGTCATTGCGTCTGGTCCTCCTTCATCGATCCACGAGCAATTCAATATGCGAAGTACTCATTTTGCCTTGACCGTTCTAATCGTGGAGGACGACCTATTCCAACAGTCCGCGATAAGGGCGTTGTTGCAGTGTCTCGGTGTCAGAAAAATCTTTTGCGTGCCCGACGGGGCACAAGCCATTGAGGCATTGGAGCAATGGAGATTCGATGTCGTTCTCTGCGACATTGATTTGCCCAAACTGAACGGACCGGCGTTGATGCAGGAGCTACGGCATCGCGGAAAACAAGCCTTTCTTGGTGAGGCTCCGATTTGGGTGTGGGTCTCCGCGATGCCTGAAGACATTATCTATTCGCATGTCCGGCTCGTCAGCGCGTTTGCTTGTCATGACGTGCATGCTTTGCGCAAGCCGCTGACAGTTGGGGCTATTCGCCCGGTTCTGGAGGCGGTGTTGTCTCGTGATGCGGTGATAGATCCACCGGGCGACGAGTCTGCCGTGCCAGATGATATGACCCTTACGGAAGCACTGTGGGTCGATGAAGGTTTTACCGTGCTGATCCAGCCGCAGTTCAATATCGCCAGCGGTAATCCTGTCGGGGCGGAGGCACTGTGCCGTTGGCGGCATCCTTGCGGTGGCATGATCGCCCCCGACGACTTCATTCCGCGACTGGAGGCTATGGGGCATCTGGAGAAACTATTTTTCTTCGTCTTGGATCGCTGTCTCGGAGTGCAGCGATACCTGGTCAATCATGGTATTTCAATGGTGATCGGGATAAATGCTTCGGCACAGACGCTGTGCAAGCCCGGCTGGTTCGAGCGATTCGAGGCCAGAGTTACAGCAAGTGGGATTTCACCGTGCAGCCTGATCATTGAGCTAACCGAAAGTTGCCCGGTCCCGGACATGTGTGAGTTGGCGATCACCTTGAATCGCTTGCGCTTGCGTGGATACGGCGTGGCGATTGACGATTTTGGAATTGGGATCGCAAGCCTGGAACTGTTGGCTGATCTTCCCTTTACCCAAATGAAGCTTGATCGTTCATTTGTTTCAGCTATCGCTGAGGATAACCAGCGAGCCGTGATTTGCCGTAGTCAGATCAAGTTAGCGCACGATCTTGGTTTGGAATGCGTTGCTGAAGGTGTGGAAACAGAGGTACAGCGAGAGTTGCTTCTTGGTCTAGGCTGTAAAATAGGGCAGGGATATCTATGGTCCCACCCCAAGTCCGAGCGAGTTTTTCTTTTCGATATCGTGACGGGACATTGTGGATAGCGACGACATGAATCGACGGATCGAGAGTTTGATAAGTCTTAATTCGAGTTGGGATTGTATTTTACGGTGGTTGCGTTGGGGCGGCCGATTACTCACGACCTCTTTGATCGATCCACTGAACGAAATTCGCGTCGATTGGCTGTTTCGACTCGTTGCCACGATTGTTCTGGTAGTGACAATAAGTGGCGCCGGCTTGCTTTTGGTTCGAGATTGGAAGGCGTACAAGGCGACAAAGCGGACTGAAGAACTTCTGCAGATTGTTAAGGCCGCACTCAGCTCGTCAGAGTACCTGTCTGCGGAACGAGGACCCATGAATGGGATGATTGGTGCTTCGCAATCAGATGAGCCGGATTTAAGAGTGGCGCTTGATCTGGCAAGGACGCGAAGTGATGCAGCGCTGGACTTGGTGGTCCAGAAACTCAAGGCAAGCTCTTGTGAGAGTTGCGAGCGCGCTACGGTGCTCATGGCGTTGGTGGCGGAGCGAGTCCGTCAAGCGCGAAAGAGTGCCGATCGCCTCATGGCCATCGCGCGTGAAGAACGTTCTACGCGCGCCATAGAGCATGCGATTACCCGAATGTTTCAACTGATTGAGGATATGAACCATATCAATGACAGCGTCATCTTCGAGCTGGTTCGAGAAGGGCCGGCGGTGGCGGAGTATGTGATAACGGCACGTTTAGCCGCAGAACTGCGAGAGCAAGCGGGCCGTGCAGGTTCATTATTTACCCCTGCGCTGACGAGTCGCAGGGCGTTGTCTGAGGAAGAGTTGGAAAGGCTTTGGATTGTCTTTGGCCGAATTCATACGCTAGGCGATTTGGTTGAGAGTAGTCGATTCGAACATCTATCCGATGACTCCTCTGGTGCTGTAGTGGAGCAGATGCGCAAGACTTATTTCGGCTTGGGTATTGCTTATCTGAGACAAACCGTTCTACAGGATGCAGATGATGCGAGTTTCCCCACTGCGTCGTCGTTTGCGCAGCACTATGTACCGCTTATGCAACCTATTACATCGTTGCGAGATGTGGAGCTTGATGCAGCCATTCAAGTTGTGGAGAAGAGAACGCGTGCCACGTACCGCGTATTCGGATTTCTAGCTGGAGCTACCGTCACAATCATTCTGTCGATGGTGTACATCCTCGTCCTTTTCTCAAGGCGAATAATCAGGCCGATATCTGCTGCAACCGATTCGGTCTTGAATTTCTCGAGCGGTAACTACTCGGCCCCTGCCGACTCATTCAAGCAGAAGGATAATATTGGCGCGCTCCTCGCCGCATTACAGACCCTGGGGGGCGTGCTTGTCCGTAATGGGGAGCTGGAGGCCGAGCGTTCGACGCTGGTCGAGCAGTTGCGACGAGCTGTGGATGATAGCCAGATTCAGGCGCGGCTATTGGAGGAGGCAAAAGACGAGGCTGTAGCATCATCCGAGTCAAAAGGTAAGTTTTTGGCGATGATGAGTCATGAGATCAGAACACCAATGAACGGCTTGCTTGGGCTATTGGAAATATTGCGCTCGACCATTCTTGATGCACGGCAGCGGCAGTACTTGGAGGTTGCAAATGGCTCCGCTAAGGCATTGATGCAGACACTCAACGACATCCTGGAATATACGATGATAGATGCCGGTGCGCTTGTCATGACGCCCGCACCCACGGATCTTCGTGAGGTCATCGATGAGGTCATGGCGGCATTGGCGGGGAGTGGGAGAAACAAGAGGCTCGAGATGGAGGTATACGTCCATCCCAGTGTTGCCGCAACCTATCTTGCAGATGCCTCTCGGCTTCGCCAGGTCTTGCTCAGCCTGCTTTCGAATGCAATCAAATTCACGTCGCAGGGGCGTGTTGGGATATCTGTCGATCTTGGAAAGGTCGAGGGCGCCAAGCAGCAGGTGGTTCTCACCGTCTATGACACTGGGATTGGTATTTCAGAGGTCGCTCGAAAGGGATTGTTTCTTGAGCAATTTGACGGGGCACTTGCGCGGCGTTTCGATGGTATGGGAGTTAGCTTGGTCATCAGCAAGCGTTTGGTTGAGATGATGGGCGGGACCATGGAGATCTCCAGTATTGAGTGCCTCGGGACGTCGGTGATACTGAAGATCGACTTGGTCGCGGAGTGCAACCAGTACGAGTTTCCGGAACTCGGGGGGCGGGTGATTTTGATCGGCACTGAAAAAGCCCACGTTGCGAAAGCGCTGAGGGCCTTCGCTCTTGCGGCAGGGATGGAGCCGCAAGAGCGACAATTGTGTGCGCTGGATAGAGGCCTGCCCACTTTGTATGTGAGCGACGCGGAAGATATAGGACTCGGTCAACCAGGGCATGCCCTGTTGATTGAACGGTCCAACTCTTTACGTTCGGGGGGGATTTCGGGGACAGCCAACTATTGGGCGAATCCACCAAACTGGCGCCTCTTTGTTGCGGGATGCCAAGAGGCGATCGCTACGAACATAAACGATGGAGCCGCATACAGCGGGTTAGCCGGGTCAACATTGGGCTGGCTTGGTGCGGTGATGGTGGTGGATGATAATCCTGTTAACTGTTTGGTGCTGACGAATCAGTTGAAGCATCTGGGGTGCGAGACGGTGCTTGCCTGCAGTGACGGTGAGGAGGCATGGGATGCCTTTTTGACTAAAAAAGTAAGGCTTCTCATCACCGACGTCTATATGTCGAAGTTGGACGGTATCGAGTTGGTTTCGCGTGTACGTGCGGCTGAGTCGGCGTCTGATCGTTATACGTTGATAGTGGCCATCACCGCTTCTGTGTTGGAGGAAACTGAGCGGCGATGTCGTGATGCTGGTGTCGATCTCTTTCTGACCAAACCGGTATCGTTAAATCAATTACGACATGCTCTTACTCAATTGTATATGACAAGGAGGGGGCTGTAGAACGTTGCCCCGGAGTCGTACGCTAATGCTCATTTCGTGACTCCCTACAATCGGTCACTTGGCGCGAACTGACGGGGCTCTCCTTGGCGTGGTTGGTTTGCACCAATTGCTCCTGATGGTCGAGGCTGTGTTTCGAGCGGCAGTCTTGAGCCCATCTGCATTTCCTCTGGCGGTCGAGCTTGAGTGGAGAACTGAGCAGGAAGTTCGCCATAAATAGATGACTTACTATGTCTTGCGCTGACGCCCGTAGTCACAATCGAGCTACAAGTTCTTACTGTCCCGGCGTGACTCCAAGTTGAGTGGGGGCTTGTTTCCGCTGACCTCCGCGAGTGTGTTTGTTTGCATGTGGGGCCAGTGAGCGGAACTAATATTAAGGAGGCTCGAGAATGGTCCCGTCATCTGTTTTGAATAATCATGGCAACGTTTCAGTTTCCGCTAGCACGAGTACCATCGCTGCTGCGAATGCGCCGACGAATTTCCTGGTTTCTGCCGATAAGGGGCAGGTCTCGAACTATTCCCGTACGGGGAATGACTTGGTTATCGAGTTTTCCGATGGCAAGGTCCTGTTGGTTCAGCAGTTCTTTGAGCATGGCATGGGTTACAACAATCTTGTCTTCGTCAATGGTAGCGAGCGTTGGCTGACGAAGTTCGACAAGGCACTTGGCTCTGGTGGAGACGGTATCATCGACTCGCTGGTGGTCTATGAGCCCATCGCTGATGGTGATGGGGCGATGGGGCTTCTCGGGATTCTGGGGGCGCTGGCAGTTGCCGGTGCCGGCATTGCCGCTGTTGCAAATTCGGGTTCGGGTGGCGGTAAATCTGATTCGGGTGACAACTTACCGCCATCCGCTCCAACCTTCACGGCAATGGATGATCGCGCGCCCTTCGTTGGTCTGATTGCCAATGGTACAACAACCAATGACTCCACTCCGACGCTTTCGGGAGGCGGCGAGCCGGGCAGTATTATCAGTGTCTTTGACAATGGCAAATTCATTGGCTCGACTACTGTAAGTGGGACTGGTCATTGGTCTTTTACTCCGGTGGTGCCGCTTGGAGAAGGTGCTCACCGCCTGACAGTGACGGCGACTGATGCGGCGGGTAATCAAAGCGCACCGTCTGGCCCGCTCAGTTTCACGGTCGATACCAGCGTACCGGCCACTCCGGCGGCGCCGGCGAGTTATGCCGATGATGTTGGTGCGATCCAGGACCCAGCGAGCACGGCGGCGACCACCGACGACACGACGCCGGGCATCAACATCGGCACGGTGCCGACCGGCACCACGCCGTCGCTTTATGTCGATGGCACCCGGGTCGAGGCGATCTATGACCCGGCGACCGGCACGCTGACCCCGGTCACCCCGCTGGGCGAAGGCGCTCACCAGATCAGCTACACCCTGACCAACGAGGCGGGCAGCGAAAGTGCGCCGTCTGGGCCACTCAGTTTCACGATCGATACCACACCGCCGACTCAGGGCGTTAGTATCGACGGTTACATTGATAACGCGGGACCGACTCAAGGGACGTTCGGAAGCGGGACGACCACGGATGATCGAAACCCGATCCTCACGGGTACGTTGACGGCTCCTTTAGATGTGTCGGAAGTCGTGCACATCTACGAAGGCACAACGCTACTTGGCACGGCCACGGTTGACGGAACGGGTACATCCTGGACCTTCGATCCCGGGAATCTGGCGGATGGCTCGACTCATACCTATACGGCCGTTGTCGCCGACCTCGCCGGAAACCAGGGGACGCCATCGAACAATTTCACGCTGACCTCCGACTACACGGTCACCGTCAACAGCCAGGTGACCGTGGACACGACCCCACTCGTGACCGGTGCGATGCCGTTCAAGCTGGCCAACGGCGAATATATCGAGGTGAGCATCGCCGGTACGACCTATAGTTCGGCGAACGGTGCAGTCGTTGTCGATCCGCTGAACAACACCTGGTACGTGCAGGTGCCATCTGAGATCGCGCTGGGTACCTACAATGTTACGGCTATCATCAAGAGCGGTGCAGGCGCGCAGATTGTCTCGGACGATACGGTCAACGAATTGATCATCTCCGCGGCGCCAACAGTAACGGTTGGCTCTGCTGCCAGCGATCCAAACCAGAAGGCTACCGCCTACACGCTAAGCGAAACCGGCATGTGGCGCATTCACAGCAACCAGACGATGTTGAATGCGAACGGTACCGACAACGCAACATTGGGCAGCTTTAGTCAGACTGCGTTGTACAGCAACAGCAACTTATCCTCGGATCCGGGCTACTCTCCGACAGGCTATACCGGCCGCAACTTTGTGCAGAACGCCACGTTCATTGATTTCAATCGCGACGGGTATATGGACCTGTTCGCCGAAGATAGCACCTACGATGACGGCCAGCAGGCCTTTATCTTCAATGGCAGCACATACGTCGCGCAGCAGGTCGGAGCCTACCCCACCGCACCAACAGGGGGCGACAGGGGAACTGCCGATAGCGCCAACACCTATTCCTGGTTTGGCGGCGTGATCGGTTTCGACAGGGCCGGGAACGGCTTGGTCGATCTGGCCTATGGCGACCAGACGCCCAACGACGCCACCAGTGGCGGCGGCTTCGACTCCCAGATTGTGCTGAACACTGACGGCACCATCCTTGGCATGGTCAAGGATGGTGCTTACGTGGACACTGCCACCGTATTACCGCTGTCATCCAATAGCGGTAACGCGACCTTCGACATGGAGTTGTCTGGCGTCGATCTGAACAATGACGGCAAGGTGGATCTCGTTTACCACGCGACGGCCGGCAGCACAAAGCTGGGTGGAGCGCTTGCTGTACTGCCACCGACCAGTTCCAATCAGCATCGTCTCGTCGTCGCGACAAACCAGGGCGACGGGACCTGGAGCAACACGCAGATCATCAACAATACCTTCCAGCGTCTCGACGACGACCCCAATTTTGGTAACGGTATTTCCATGACCTGGGCCGACTTCAACGGCGACGGTTACATGGACCTGTTTATAGGGCGTGGGTATGGTGCCGCAGGCGTCCTGTCGAACTCGTCCTATGAAAGCCGCATTCTGTTTAACAACGGATCCGGCCAACTGAGCTCCACGGCCCCGACCGGAATCGGTTTGAACACGGGTACCTATACCTTTGGTGACACGCTGCAGGGTGGGCCGTCGGTGGCGGTGGACTGGAACGGCGACGGAAAAATGGACGTCATCGAGTTACCGGGCTTCGGCGACACGGGTGGCATGACGGCGGCAGGCAATACTGGCCCGGTCAATCTCTATACGAACACTAGTTCGGGAGGCACGACCAGCTTCACTACCACTAACCTGCTCGGTGGATCCAACACCATCGGACGTTGGCTTGGCGCCGCAAACGTCAACACCGATGCGGTGACGGGCGGAATCGCAGCCGACATCGACTGGGATGGTGACCGGGATCTTCTGGTCTTCACCCAGAAAGGCAACACCAGGTTCATCGCCAACACCAATACGGTGGCGGATGGCACGGTGCTGCATTTCCGCATCGTCGATGCGCAGGGCATCAATTCGCTCTACGGCCACACTGTCCAGCTGTTCGACTCATCGAACAATCTGGTGTCCACGCAGATCATCAACGCGCAATCCGGCAACCAGACCAACGACAGCTCGGCGATCGTCGATTTCTATGGACTAAACCCCAACGAGACCTACAGCCTGGTGCTGCTGCGCAGTGCCAATGGGGACGGGGCCGATGTCGGTGGTCTTGCGACGTTGGGCGGTAACGTGATCGAAAACGTCAATGCGGCCTGGACGGGATTGAAGGCCGGTGAGGCTAACAAGGCTTACGTCCTGACGGCGGAGTCCGGCACAAACGTAGCGAATGCCAATATCGGCCATGGAATCGTCGGCACCGGCTACAACGACACCTTCTTTGCCACCCTCGGCAACGACAAATATGAGGGCGGCGGTGGCACGGTGACGGTGTCTGGCACCAAGGTCTGGAGCAGTACTGCTGGTATCGACATCGTCGACTACAAGCTGGCCGGTAGCACATCACTGACGATCGATCTGAGCGTGACGACGGCCCAGAACACCGGGTTCGGTACGGCAACCTTCTCCAATATCGAAGGCATTGCAGGTGGTAGCGGTGCTGACACGTTCACTGACAACGCCAGCGACAATGTGTTCGAGGGCCGGGGAGGCAACGACACATTCAATCTGATCAATGGCGGTAAGGACACGTTGCTCTACAAGCTGGTCGCCAATGACGCGGTCGGCGGCAATGGTAGTGATGTCGTCAATGGCTTCACCATCGGCACCTATGAAGCCACGCCAAATGCCGATCGGATCGATGTTTCCAAACTGCTCGTCGGTTACACGGCCGATGCGGACGGTCCCGCTCATTACATCAACGGCGTCGCGACTATCGATGCCGGCGATACGATCGGGAACTACCTGTCGGTCACGAATAGTGGCGGCAACACGATTATCAGCATCGACCGTGATGGTACGGGTAGCACCTTCAGCGCTACGCCGATCGTCACGTTGAACAATGTGACCACAGATCTGGAGACCCTGCTCGCCAACCATCAAGTCGTCGTTTGATCTTCGGAGCGAAGGCGGCATGAGCGTGATATGCGCTCTTGTCGCCTCCACATCTAATCAAGATCGTTCTGGAGATACGAATGCTCGATCTACAACATGCAAAACGTGTCGCTATCATCGGCGGCGGTACAGCAGGCTGGTTCGCTGCCCTGATGCTAAGGCGCATATTCAGTCCGAAAGTCGAGATTACACTCATCGAGTCACCCGACATCGGGATCATCGGGGTCGGGGAGGGTGGCCTCCTCAATCTCGTCAGTGCACTAGAGGTGAACGGTATTTCGGTCGACGAGTTCGTTCGAGAGACCGGGGCGGCCTATAAGCTCGGCTTTGTCTATGAGGGTTGGCGCGGCGGCGGCTCGCAGGATAGTTATTATCATTTGTTCGGCGGCCAGGGAATCGAAGAACTCGAGTGGCAGGCCGGCGGGTTCTTTCCTCTCCTGTCGGCGATGATTGCGTCGGGGGAAGAACTCCACTGGTGCGTTCCCGGTTACAGCGCGATTGCCCGAAATGTCTCGCAAGAGGAGGTCCGGTCTCTGCTCATGACCGGGAAATCCGGGCTGAGCGCATCCTATCATTTCGATAGCCATCGGGTGGCGGCCTACCTCAAGAAAGTAGCTTTGAGCCGCGGCGTTATTCACCGGTCCGTTCGGGTTGACGCGCTGACGCTGAATGAGCGGGGCAATGTTCGGGCGATCCAATTCAAGGGCGGGACGCTCGATGTCGATTTCGTCGTCGATGCGTCTGGCTTCGCCAGGCTTGGGATCGGTAAGGCCTATGGCGCACCCTGGCGTTCCTTTTCGGATTATTTGCCCCTTGATCGCGCAATACCATTTCACCTGCACAACCCCGCCAAGAACCCGGCGCTTTTGACGCGTGCGATTTCGATGAAGGCGGGATGGATGTGGCAGATCCCGTTGATCGAGCGCGTCGGTTGCGGATATGTATTCAGCAGCAAGCATATAGATGAAGCGGCGGCGGTTGCAGAAGTTGAGTCTTACCTCGGCCATGGCATTGAGCCGATGTCTACGCTTCGTTTCGAGGCCGGGCATTTCGAGAGGGTGTGGATCAATAACGTCGTCGCGCTCGGGCTGGCGTCGGGTTTCGTCGAGCCACTCGAGGCGACATCCATCGGGCAGATGCTTGAGCAGTTGCGCAATCTCGAACGCACTCTCGTCAACAGTCATGGGGTCGTTAGCGGACACGCGATTGAAGCGTTCAATCATGCTAACGCGCAATGTTGGTCCGGTATCCGCGACTTCCTGCGGATGCATTACGACTGTCCACGTAATGACACGCCATTTTGGCGAGACGTAGCTGAAGTGCCTTTGTCCGAAAGCTACGCCGAGCTGAAGCAGTGTTTTCAACGTCGCACACCACGACTGAGCGACATTGATGCTTATGTCGGCAACGGCTGGCAAGGCATTTTTCATACGGTCAACTGGATGTTCGTGGCAGCGCCTTTGGGTGTTGTGCCGATAGCGGCTGCGCGTGCAGAACTACGTAGCTTGCCACCTGAATCCCGCCTCCGTGTTCAAGCCTATCTGGCTCGAAAGCGTAACGCTTGGGGTGGGGTTTGCGTGCACTAGGCCAGAACGTTGTCGAGCAGAAGGACAGCGGAGCGCAGGAAGTAAAACGTTCAAATGCGTAAGCAAAACAAACATAGAAAACAGGCAGGCCACTTGAAGAGCAGAACCAAAGATGCAATGCGTGTGCGAGGCCGCACATACCTCACACAGCGTTTTTCGCGGTTGTCTTTTACCATTGCCCTTTGTGCTACGGGTTTAGCGGGTTGCGCCACCCAGCAAACAGAAGCACCTGTGCGCAAAACACAGCGTAGTGCAGATGGAGTGCCCATTGTCACCCCAGCCGTTGTGGTTGCGGCACCGATACCGACAGCTGAGCCGCAACACCGTGTGGCGATAGACGGTATGACCCTCTCGGATGCAGTTGGTGTTGCGATTTCCCGTCATCCAGACGTCAGCCGCGCCAATGCAGTCATTGCGCAAAGTACCTCTGAGGTTGCCATTGCCAAGGCTGCCTGGTTCCCGACGATTGAGTACAGCGTGAGGCCCGGTTACGGTCAGAGTTATGGCAGCGGTGGCAGTAGCGCCGGAGCCACAGGAGTGCTTGGAGTCAATCAACTGCTCTATGATTTTGGGCGCACCTCGAGCCGAATTTCTGCTGCCGATTCGACGTTGAAAAAACATCAGTATTTGCTTGCCGATACGATTGAGACGGTCGGCTACAACACGGCAACAACCTTTGTAGAATTGGCAGCAAGCCAGGAGATGATTGCCGCTGCAGAGCGACAGGTTGCTGCCCTTGATCAAACGAGCAGCAGGATCGTCGATCGAGTCAAGGCAGGGATCTCCGATGCCTCCGACCAGAACCAGGCGAATGTTGCCATTCAGCGTGCCAAGGCCGAGGTCCTGAAGGCCAAAACTCGTTTTGATGTCGCGGTTGGCAGGCTGGCCGAGCTCAGCGGTGTGCGTCCCCGGCGTGTTGCAAACCTGGATGTGACGAGCAGCTTTATTTCCGGTCTCGGTGAGGGTGGTGGTGAGATCGATCAAACGCCGTCGATTCTCGCCGCCAAGGCAGCTATGGATGCCGCTCATGCGAAGGTCAAACAGATGGAGGCCGAGCGCTATCCTTCGATTGGCGTCGGTGTCAGCAGATCGCTTTCGACGGGGCGTGAGAATGTCAATGACGATACCTTTGTTGGTTTGACGCTTAGCGGCAGTTACTCGCTCGGTGGACTTGGCAGGCACAAGATAGCCGCGGCCGAGGATGAACGGCGTGCCGCAGCTGACGTTCTTGAGAGTCAACGTCTTATCACGCGCACGGCTCTGGGGGCAGCGGAAACGGAAGCCTCTGGTGCGGCGGCGCGACTAGAGAGTTACGAAGCAGTGATTGCCTTGTCCAGTGCTTCGCGCGATCTCTACTGGCAGGAATATACCCTCAACAAGCGTCCGTTGACTGACGTCATCAACGCCGAGCGTGAGATTTATTCCTCCGAAGTCGAGCGGATCAATGCTATCGCCGACGGCGTGCTGGCTAGAATCAAGGCCTATTTGGTTATCGGTAAATTCGTGCAGCTCTTGCGTAAGCAGGAGGGACGATCATGATTGAACATCCTTCTCATGCAGAGGCCTGTGTCGACCATGATGGGGTTGAGTCTCTCCCGATTAAACTTTGGGTCGATGCCATCCTTCTTGCCTCACGCCATCTCGGTATTGCTAGTTCACCGGAACTGGTTCGCAGCGCGTCCGCCTGGGAGGAGGGCAGCGATGCGGAACAGGCCATTGTCGGCATTGCCCATGCTGCCGGCTTGGCTGCACAGTTCGTAGATATCCAAAGCTCAGCTATCTCCCGTGTCATGCTGCCAGCCCTTGTGGCTGTTGACGACAACTGTATCGGAATGATTGTTGCGGTCTCGGAAGGGAGGGCGACGATCCGGTTTTCGGTCAATAATCAGACCATCGAACGTTCTTTGCTCCTGAACCATATCGGGACGCAGGGCAAGCACCGCCTGCTTCTGGTTCGTGAGCGTGAGTCGGTGCGTGACGGGCGCCTCGACACTTATCTGGCTCAGAAACCGAAATCATGGCTGAGAGGGATTTTCACCAGCAACTGGCGCACGTTAGTTGAGTTGGGCCTTGGATCATTTTTCGGCAACCTATTGGCGATTGCCACCTCGCTATTTGCGATGCAAGTGTGGGATCGGGTGGTGCCGGCCCGGTCGATCCACACACTCTGGGTGCTCGCATCAGGCGTAGCACTGGCGCTTATCCTGGAGATGCTGATCAGGACGGCTCGGGTCTCGATTGCCGATCGCTTTGGTAAAGAGGCCGATCTCAAACTGTCGGCGATGTTCTTCGCCAGAGTGCTCGATATTCGTAATGATGCGAGACCTCGTTCTCCGGGTACGTTGATTTCCCAGTTGCGCGATCTCGAGCAGCTTCGAGAGCTTCTCACGTCGAGTACGATGGGGGTTCTTATCGATCTGCCCTTCATCGTCACCTTCTTGTTCATCATCTGGGTGTTGGGCGGGCCGTTGGTCTATGTGCCGCTGGCTGCGATTCCGCTGCTCTTGCTGCTAGGCCTATTGGCTCAGATTCCCTTGGCCAGGCTTTCGAGAGAAGGGTTGAGCGAGACGGCGCTGAGGAACGCGGTCCTGATGGAAGCAATTTATCGCGCGGAGGACATTAAGATTCTTCAAGCAGAGCCCCGTTTCCGCAATCTCTGGAACAAGGTCAATAGCGTTACCGGTGATATTGGACTGAAGCAACGCTTTCTCGCGGGAATGCTGGTCAATTTGTCTCAGATGGTTCAGCAGTTGGCCTATGCGGGAGTCATCATTGCGGGTGTCTATGGCATTTTGGAGGGTGGTCTCTCATTCGGCGCGGTGCTCGCCTGCTCGATCCTGACTAGCAGGACGATTGCACCACTGGGTCAGATATCGGCGGTCCTGGGCCGGGTACAAAATGCGCGCGTTGGAAAGAAGGGCCTGGACAGTCTGCTTGCGCTGCCGGTCGATCATGACCCCGAAAGGGATGCCTATCACAAACCGACATTGGTTGGACGCTATCTTTTCGAGAATGTGGCCTATGCCTATGGGCCGCAAGAGAAGCCTGCGCTCAGCATTCCACAGCTCAAGATCGAGCCCGGAGAGCGGATCGCTATTCTGGGACGTGTCGGTGCAGGAAAATCAACGTTGCTACGCCTTGCCGGCGGCTTGGCTACCCCGGTTCAAGGCCGAATTCTGTTCAATGACACTAATATGAACCTGATTGATGTCGCTGACATTCGACGCGACATCGGCTTTGTTCTTCAGGAGTCGAGTCTGTTCTATGGCTCGCTTCGTGAAAACCTTTTGATAGGCAATCCGCTTGCCTCTGACGAGCAGATCCTGGAGGCGATGCGGATATCTTGTGCGGATCAGCTACTGCTCAATCAGCCGCATGGTCTCGATCTCAAGTTACGTGAAGGTGGGACTGGATTATCAGGGGGGCAAAAGCAAGCCCTCATATTGGCCAGGACCTTATTGCGATCCCCCAATATCCTTTTGCTGGACGAACCGACGGCCTCGCTGGATGAAGTCAGCGAAGTCGCGATTATTGAGCGACTGAAAGGGTGGCTTGGACAACGAACGCTTATTGTTGCAACGCATCGCTATGCGCTGCTCACGCTCGTCGACCGGATCATTGTCATCGAGGGCGGGCGGATCGTTCGGGATGGCCCGAAGGATGTGGTCCTGAACGCGTTGCCCCCCCCCCAAGGGCAGGGGCCAGGGACTTCAGAGCAACGTGAGTCAGGCGTTCAGTCATTGCGCAGTGAGGCGGCTGATCATGATTGATAGGTCTGCAATTTTGATGGATGAATCTCGTCTGCGTCCCGCCCGCAAACTTTTGTGGCTAGTCGTTTTCGCGTTGACGGTTGTATTTACGTGGTTTTCATTCGCGGAGCTCGATGAGGTGGCCGTAGGGGAGGGGAAGGTCACTCCCTCCTCGCGGGGGCAGGTCATTCAGAGTCTGGAGGGGGGAATTCTGTCTGAACTTTCCGTACGAGAGGGCGATATCGTCGAACTCGATCAGAAGTTGGCGACGCTCAATCCGGTTCAAGCTCGATCAGCCGCCGAGGAGGCGCTGGTTCGCGTCGTCGCATTGCAGGCTCGGGCCGCACGTTTGCAGGCGGAGATCAATGATCGTCTGGAAGTTGTCTTTCCGTTGGAGGTTCAGGCGGAAACTGAGGTCGTGGAGCGTGAGCGTGAGCTGTTCTTCGCAAATCGCCGTGCGTTCAAAGAAAACCTGACCAACCTTGAGCAGCAACAGCGTCTTGCCGAGCAAGAGTTGAAAATCGTAACTCCGCTCTTGAAGACAGGAGCGTCCAATGAGGTCGAGGTTCTTCGTCTCCGGCAAAAAGTCTCTGAGTTCACCACGAAAATTGGAGCGACACGAAGCGAGTACTACGTTGCTTTGAAGGTCGATTTCGCGAAAACGATGGCGGATCTGGAGCCGCTGCTCAAGGTGCGCGAAGGGCGGGCCGATCAGTTGCGCCGAACGGTCATTACCTCGCCGTCGCGCGGCATCGTAAAGGATATCCGGGTGTCGACGATTGGCGGTGTGGTTGGCGCCGGCGGTGTCCTGATGGAGATCGTGCCGCTTGGCGATCAGTTGCTGATCGAGGTGCGCCTCAGTCCGAGAGATATTGCGTTTATCCATCCAGGCCAGGAGGCGACGGTCAAGGTCACGGCCTATGAATCGTCGATCTACGGAACCCTTCCTGCCAGGGTCGAGCGTATCTCTCCCGATACGATCGAGGATCAGGTCGATAAGCGGATCTACTACTACCGTGTCTATGTCCTCACCGATCACGCTTATCTCGAAACGAAAGACGGTAAGCACCATCCGATCATGCCGGGCATGGTCGCGACAGCTGAGATCAGGACCGGACGCAAGACGGTACTCTCCTACCTGCTCAAGCCACTCAACCGGGCCGGCGAAGCGTTGAGGGAGCGATGATCAAAAATGGGCCTGGGCAAGTTGATCTGTTCGGGGAACTGCGGAATGTATTTGAACTGAAGCAACATCGGATTTCGAACAAACGGGAGAGTGTGATGCAATTGCCAGAACCAATACTCACGGCTGTCATGCAGCACTTTGATGCTCATCATCCGTTTTGGCACCTCGCTCGAGTGCAAGAGAGCGAGATGAAGTCACCCATGGAAAAGGCCACGTGGAAGAAGGCACGTAAAATGTTCCCGACCCTCAGGTTCCGTGATGAATCAGGGGCGGGCGAGGACTTTCTCACTTTCCATCGAGAGATGATGCGGGAATACAAATGGATTCTTGAGCGGTTTCCCGAAGCAGGCTTGTCTTACCTGCCATGGCAAAGAATCCCTGATGACGTGCGCCAGGTGATCGAGATGGAGTTCGGGCTACCGGTCGATCCAGGTCTTTCGAGCATTTCCACGCTGGTCAACTCCGGAACGCTTTCTAATATTGGCGGGTTCATCGAGCCCTGTCCGACCCAGAGGTTTACCGAGGGCAGGGGACTGCATGATTTGTCCCACGGTGCTGTTGCCGAGATTGAGGAAAAGCAGGGGCTTGCGAGCGATTTCAGTATGGGGTCGCCGTCGACGGCTCACCGCAATGTTGTCTTCTATCAACTGCATGGTTGGATCGATGAGTGCTATGCCGCTTGGCAACGGGCGCATGGTCAGATACCGGATCTTAGTCCGAAAGCGCCATCCGGAATGCACCGGACGCAAACGGTGACGAAAACCATGAATAGAGAGAGCTTGCAGGATGCAGTCAGTGTCGTTGATCGAGTGTTGCGATTTGATCGCCGTTGGCTAGGTGGGCGTAAAGATCTGTAGTCTCCGTGGGCTGCGGCGATTTTTCAGGTGCTCTGGATTCATTGAAGAGGGAAGCGATGTCCCACTTCGTATTGTTGTCGGACATCGATAAGTGCGAGCTAAGTTTTTTCATCAAACAGATACCGATGATCCAGCATCGCAACCAATGGCAGTCCTTATTTTCTTGAATGGGGTATTCGCTGTTCCAACTCTGGCAATAATGATGCGGATGTCAGCGGTTTGGAGAGGCAGCAACTGATAGGCAGTCCACACTGTTGAATGTCTTTGAGCAATGACCGCAATTGTTCGGGCTCAAGAGTGTTGAACAATGCGCTGAACAGGATGACATCTTTGATCAGGCCGCGCTCATGCAAGCGTGAGATCAATTCAATCCCTGACATGTCAGGTAAGTCGAGATCACATAACAGCAAATCAAAAGGTCGCTCGGTGGTTTCGGCTATTTCTTGTGCTTCGTTACCGTCAAGCGAGGGGCGCAAGTTGTAGAGTCCCAAGGAGTTCAACAGCACTTCCAGCGCAACCAACTGGAACGGGTGATCCTCTACGATCAAAATGCGCTGATGCTGCCAGAGGGGAGGTGGTGGGCGTCGATCTGTCATAGCTAAGTCCTACGTCAAAACACGTGAAGTTGTTATTTTCGATTTTGTAATAATGTGGGAGATCTGGCGTAGATATAAGAGATTACTCGTCTAATATCAGTTAGTGGATAAGTGACTAGTTGTTCGTCGGATTATTGCCTGGCGTGCCAGGGGTTTGGTTGCTTGGGACGTTATACATTTACGCTCTGGTGGTGTGCAAGTTGAAGTTCAAGCTGTTGTAGTAATCTTGCGGAATACTGGTTTTTAGTAAAAAAACTATATTTAAATCCGTGGCAATGTGAATCGCCCCGGATTCTCTAGACACCTTGTAAGCTCATTGCGTAACGCTTTTCAAACTCTGCCGGTGACAGCTGATTGTTGAAACCATGACGGCGTTTTGCGTTGTAGAACATCTCGATGTAATCGAACACATCACTACGAGCATCTTGCCGCGAGGTGTAGACTTTTCGCTTGATCCGTTCCCGTTTCAGAAGCTGGAAAAAGCTCTCGACCACAGCGTTGTCATGACAGTTGCCTCGGCGACTCATGCTGGCAACCAAATTGTTTGCCTTCAAAAAGCTGCGCCAATCGGAGCTGCTGTACTGGGCTGCCTTGGTCGGAATGAACCATCACTTCTTGCTTCGGTTTACGCCTCCAAACCGCCATCAACAACGCGTCAATAGCCAAATCACTGGTCATCTGCGACTTCATTGACCAGCCAACGACCTGGCGAGAAAACAGATCCAACACCACAGCCAAAT